>NZ_FUZD01000038.1:0-12355 GCF_900168135.1 Arthrobacter sp. 49Tsu3.1M3 | reverse complement strand
GGCGGTTTCTAGGGGTCGTTGCAACACCTGTTGGTTAGGTGGGTAGTAGTAAATCACGCAGACGCTCGGCTGGGGTTTCCCAGCCGAGCGTTTTGCGTGGGCGGCCGTTGAGTTTCTGGGCGACCAGCTCGAGGTCTTCGGGACCGTAGACGGACAGGTCGGTGCCTTTGGGAAAGTACTGGCGCAGCAGCCCGTTCGTGTTTTCGTTCGACCCGCGCTGCCAGGGGCTGGCCGGGTCGCAGAAGTAGACGTCCATGTCCGTGGCGAGGCTGAACGACTTGTGGGCCGCCATTTCTGCTCCCTGGTCCCAGGTCAGGGATCCTCGCAGGTGCGCGGGAAGGTCCTTCATCGCGGCGACCAGCCCGTCCCGGACGGCCTCGGCACCGTGGTCTGCGGTCAGGTGCACGAGCATCACATACCGGGTGGTGCGCTCGACCAGGGTGGCGATCGCGGACTGGTTCAGCGCCCCGGTGATCAGGTCGCCTTCCCAATGCCCGGGCACGGCCCGGTCCTCGATTTCGGGAGGCCGTTCGGAGATCATGACCATGGGGTCTGTGAACCGGGGCTGGCGTTGGCCCGGTTCCTGGCGGGGCCGGCGGCGGGCACGGCCGGAGCGGAGGGCTGCCTGGATTTCGCGTTTGAGTCCGCCACGGGCCTGTAGGTAGAGGCTCTGGTAGATCGTCTCGTGGCTCACGCGCATCTCCTGGTCATCGGGGAAGTCCGTGACCAGCCTGTGCGATATCTGCTCCGGAGACCACTCCAGGCCCAATTTGTCCTGCACGTACTGCCGAAGGGCCGGGTCGGCGACCAGCTTGGCCGCTTTGGGACGTGCCCGGCGGGCAGCGGCTTGCCGTTGTGCGCCGTGGGGCAGGTAACCGAAGCGGGGATCGCTGTTGCGGCCCAGTTCCCGGCTGATGGTCGAGGGCGCCCTTCCCATCGCCTGCGCGATCGCTCTCATGGAAGTACCGGCCGCGGACAGGTCCCGGATCAGCTCCCGTTCCTGCAGCGACAGGAAGCGGGGGCCGATGGGCTTCTCCGCGGCCGAGGGCCGGGATCCCGGGTCCGGCGAGTGGAATGTGGTCACTCCCTGTTTGTAATCGATCACCCGCCCATCCGGGTAAAAGCGGCGGTTGTTCGACCTTCGGATTCCGCGGTCCCAGTCACGCGCCGTGCGGATATGCACGCCCACTGTCTTGGCGGCCTCCCCGCGACCGACACCGGCCCCGCGCAGCCGGAAGAATTCCTCCCGTCCCGGGTGCGGCCCGATCCCCGTTTTCCCGCGGCTCTTCAGCCCGGCCTTGCGGACCCAGCCGGCACATGTCGCGGCATTGAAACCCAGCTCCCTGGCGGCCGCCGTCGTGCTCCCCACGCGGTCAAAGACCTCGAAAAACGCCTTCTTCTGATCTAGCCCATATCGCACGGGCCGGGATGAATCCCGGCTTAAACGAACCACGGTCGTTGCAACTCCCAAAAGTCTGGGTGTTGCAACGACCGCTAGAACCCGCCCCTGGCATGTCCAGGGCGGCGGGGGCCTTCGTCATCTGTCCTGCGCGGACCGGCCGTGCAGGTCGCGCGCGCGGCAGCGCCTAGGCCTGGCCGGCCTGCTGGCGCGCCGGCAGCGGTGCGGGCCGGACCCGGCGGTAACCCTCGCGCAGCGGCGGACGGTCCGTGGGCAGTTCCTGGATCATTTCCTTCAGCGCCCCGATGCCGTACTCCAGTTGCGGGTCGGTTCCGGCGGCGTAGGCGTGCGGCGGGAAGGTCACCTCGATATCCGGGGTGACGCCGAAATTTTCCACGCCCCAGCCAACGCCGCCGGCGAACCAGGTGGCGTAGCGCGGCTGGGTGACGCCGGTGCCGTCGGCCAGTGCGAAGCGGTTGTCGATCCCGACGACGCCGCCCCAGGTGCGGGTGCCAATGACGGGCCCGATCCCCCGCAGCTTGGAGACCTGCGTGATGATGTCGCCATCGGAGCCGGCGAACTCATCGGTGAGAATGATGACCGGTCCGCGGGGAGCGTGGTGCGGGTACGTCCGCGGCTTTTCCCCGCGCGGCATGCTCCAGCCGGTGACCTTGCGCCCGATGAGCTCGGCCACGAGCTGGGAGGTGTGGCCGCCACGGTTCCGCCGGACATCGACGATCAGTCCGTCCAGGGCCGTTTCGGTGTCGAGGTCGCGGTGCAGCTGTGCCCAGCCGTTGGCCATCATGTCCGGGATGTGCAGGTAGCCGAAGGTCCCGTTCGAGGCCTCCCGGACAGTGCGCCGGTTGCCGGAGACCCATTCCTGGTAGCGCAGGCGCTCCTCGTCCTTGACTGGGACCACGGCCACACGGCGCTGGGCGCTCGCGGCCGCACCATGGCCGGCGCCATTGCGCAGGGTAAGTTCCACGGCGCGGCCGGCCGCGCCGACCAGCTGCACTGCCGGGGTCCGCGTTTGTGTCAGTTCGACGCCGTCGATCGCCAGCAGGACGTCGCCCGGCTTCGCGTCGGCGCCGGGACGGGTCAGCGGCGAGGTGGCCAGCGGGTCCGAGGACTCCCCCGCGAGGATGCGGGTGATTTCCCACCCCTCGCCGGTGAACTCCAGATCCGCGCCGAGCCGGCCCTGCGGGCTGCTGCCGTTCTCGACAGCCGCCATGGGGCGGACGTAGGCGTGGGAGGTCCCGAGCTCGCCGTGCAGCTCCCACAGCAGGTCCACCAGGTCGTCATGGGAGCCGAGGCGTTCCACCACGGGACGGTAGCGGGCATGGACGGACTCCCAGTCCTGGCCGGCCATGTCCTCGGTCCAGAAGAAGTCGCGCTGGAGCCGCCAGGCCTCGTCAAAGGCCTGGCCCCACACACTAAGTGGGTCCAGCTGAACCCGGATGCGGCCAAGGTCCACCTTGACCAGCTGGCCGGAGTCCTCGTCGGCCTTGGCCGCGGCGGGCGCCACGCGGATCTGCTTGTCCTGGATGAACACGACCTTTTCGCCGTCGCCGGAGAGCCGGTAGCTGTCCAGGGCCTCAACGATCGTGGCGGTGCGGCGCTTGGCCAGGTCGTAGCGGACCAGGCTCGGCGCCGCGCCCTTGTCCTCGAGACTGGCCCGGCCCTCACCGGTGGTGCCGGCGAGCTCGCTGTCCAGCCAGAGCAGGGCGCCGGCGACGGCGGTGAGCCCGGCGTAATTGCCTTGCGGCACTGGGACCCCGATGACGCGGTGGGCCAGGCCCTCGGCGTCGACCCGTACGGACGGCACAGGTTTGGCCGCCGGCTGCGGACCGGGCGCAGCACCCGCTGGTCCGGCGGCACCTGCGGCAGCCGAGTCGGCGTCGGCGTCGAAGTGCAGGTCGACGCTCGGGCCGAAGGGCGACGGGGTGTCGGCGGCGAGGGCGACGAGGTACGGCTTGATCGGGCTCGGGAAGGACAGATCGAAGGAGTGCCCGTCGTACACCGGATCGAAACTGCGGTTGGAGAGGAAGGCGAGGTATTTGCCATCCGGGGTGAACGACGGTGACTCGTCGCGGAACCGGCCGTCGGTGACATCAATAATCGCCGCAGCGGTGCCGCCGTCGATCCGGGTGATCCGGAGCCGGCTGCGGGACCCGAAGGACGTGACCGGCTCGGACCAGCCGAGCCACGCAGAGTCCGGGGACCAGGTGAACCCCTCAATGCTGCCCTCGCCGATGCTGCTGAGCTGGGATATCGTGCCCGAGCGTGTATCGGCAAGGTAGATATCACCGAAGGCCGTGCCAACGGCGAGCCAGCGCCCGTCCGGGCTGGCTTCGATGGCGCTGGCCCGGCTGGGCTTGGGGAAGTCGATCCGCGTCAGCTCATCGGAGGCAGGCGCGGCCTCCACGGCGGCGCCCGCATCGGCGCGGTCGGGCTCGGAGGCGGCGATGGAGCCGGATGCGTCGGCTGAAGCCGGGGCCGGGGTGACCGGGCCGGACACGGCTCCGCCCGCAGCGGCGGGGGCTGATCCTGCGCCGGTCAGCGCGGCTGCGGACACCGGCTTCGGCAACTGCATGCCGGCGACTTCGGAGGAAGCAGCGGCCTGGGCCGTTGACTCGGCAGCGGCCTGCACGGCCGGCTGCGGGGCCTTCGATGCTGCCGCAGCCGCTCCGGCCAGGGGCGCCGCGATGGCTTTCAGGTACAGGGCCTCGACGCCGTCGTGGTCGGCGACATAGGCGATCCGGCCCTCGCCGAAGGGCCGCGGCAGCCGTGCCCGGACGCCCGGGGTGGCCTCGAGGACGCGGGAGGGGCCGTCCTTGTGCCGCAGCCAGTGGACGGTTCCGTGGGATTCGACGGCGCTGGACGCGCCCGTGCGGTCCGGTACGACGTCTCCGAGGTGCTTCGAGGGCTTCAGCGGGGCGGGCCGGCGCGCCTGCGAGGCGGAACCGAGCGAAATGTCGAGCTTGACGGCCTCGGCGTCGAGGCTGGGCAGCAGCCAGAGCTCGCCGGCCGATTCGAAGATGACGCGTTCGCCGTCGGTGGCGGCGTGGCGGACGTAGAAGTCCTCGTGGTCGGTGTGGCGCCGCAGGTCGCTGCCGTTGGGCAGTACGGAATAGAGGTTTCCGTAGCCCTCGTGGTCGGACAGGAACGCGATCCGTCCCTTGACCCACAGGGGGTCCGTGAGGTTTCCGTCCAGCGCGGCGGCGAGCCGGACGAATTCGCCGTTTCCGTCGGCGTCGATCCACAGCTTGCCGGCGGCGCCGCCGCGGTACCGCTTCCACCAAGCGGGCTCACGCGACAGGACGCTGGCGAGCACCACAGGGCGTTCGTCGCCGACGACGGGGCCATAGGCCACAGACTCGACCGGGCCGAACGGGAGTTCCTGCGCCCAGCCGCCGGTCACGGGGAGGCTGTAGGCGTGGGTATGACGGCTGTCCGACTGGCGGAACGCGCTGGTGACCAGGACGTCGCCGTCGGGGGTGAAACCCTTGACCCGGGTGGAAGGGTGGCCGAAGTAGCTCAACTGGCTGTAGCCGCCGCCGTCGACGTTGGCCGTAACGACCTCCGGGGCAGTCCCTTGGACGACGGTCCAGACCAGGCGCTTGCCGTCGGGGGTGAAGCGGGGGTTGCGGGCCGGCAATTGCAGGGAGGATACGCGCCAGGCGCGGCCCCCGCCCACAGGTGCAATCCAGACGTCGTCCTCGGCCACAAAGGTGACCAGATCGCCGTGCAGATGCGGGAAACGGAAGTAACTCGAGGGGGTCATCGTTCGATCATAGCCACAACGGTCCTTACGGCCCGGGAGGTTTCGCGGCCGTGCCGGGCATGGTGAGATGGATCATGCGAATCCTTATTGCCGGGGCCTCCGGGCTGATCGGAACTGCTCTTTCGGGTGCACTGCGCAGCGAGGGGCACGACGTCGTCGCTCTGGTCAGGCGTGCCCCTGCGTCCCCAGCCGAGTTCCAGTGGGACCCGGCCGCCGGCCGGATCGACGACACCGCGCTGAAGGGCACCGACGCGGTGGTCAACCTCTCCGGCGCCGGAATCGGCGACCGGCCCTGGACCAAGGCGCGGGTCAACGAGCTCCGCGCCTCCCGGCTGGGGGCCACCCGGACCCTCGCGGCCGCCATGGCCCGCACCGACTCGCCGCCGGCCGTGTTCCTGAGCCAGTCGGCGTCCGGTTACTACGGCAACGCCGGTGCGGCGGTGCTGCGCGAGAACGCGCCGGCCGGCAGCGGCACCCTGTCCCGGATCTGCGTCGACTGGGAGGCCGCGGCGCATGAGGCGCCCGCCGGGGTCCGGGTGGTCACACCCCGCACCGGCGTCGTCCTGAGCCGTTCCGGCGGCGCACTGGGCCGGCTGTTGCCGCTGCTGCGCCTGGGCGTCGGCGGCCCCCTCGGCGATGGCCGGCAGTTCTGGCCGTGGATCACTTTGCCGGATGTGGCCGCCGCCTTTTCCTTCCTTCTCTCGGCGCCCGTGTCCGGACCGGTCAACGTCTGCGCCCCCGAAGCCGCAGATGTGAATTCCCTGATCGCGCAGCTGGCCAGGGCGCTGCACCGGCCGGCGGCGCTGCGGGTACCCGCCCCGGTGCTGCGGCTGGTGATGGGTGATCTCGCCGAAGAACTGCTGCTCGCGAGCCAGCGGCTGGAACCGGCCGTCCTGGCGGAGAACAGTTTCGCCTGGCAACACCCATCCCTCGCCGGGGCCGCCGGCTGGGTGGCAGGGCGCGGCTAGCTGCGCGCCGTGGGGTACCTCTGGAGGAAGAGGGCCAGGGACTCTGCCAGGGCACTGATCTCGCCCGGATCGACGCTCTCGTTTGGTGCATGGATCAGGGCGAGTGGCTCCTCGACGCCGAGCAGGATGATCTCGGCGTCCGGGTAGGTGTCGGCGAAGACGTTGCAGAGCGGGATCGATCCCCCTTGGCCCAGGGTTGTCATCGGCCTGCCGAAGGCCTGCGACATCGCGGCGCTCATGGCTTCAAAGGCCGGCCCGCCGACAGCCGCCTGGAATGGCGACCCGATGGCCTCAAGGTCCACCGCGACGTGAACATGCCAGGGCGCGGCGGCTTTGAGGTGGCTGACCAACGCCGCGTGGGCGTCGGCGGCTGCGGTTCCCGGCGGGACGCGCAGGTTCAGGCGGGCCGCCGCCCGCGGCACGATCGCCGCCGTCGAACCGGTCACCGCCGGGCAGTCGATGCCGAGCACTGTGACCGCGGGCCGTGCCCAGAGCATGTCGGACACGGTGCCGTCCCCCAGCAAGGACACCCCCTCAAGGACGCCGGCGTCGGTGCGGAACTGCTCTGGCGGATAGGGCGCGCCGGTCCAGGTCTGGGCGTTGTCCAATTCCGTGACCGTCGTGTTCCCTTGCCGGTCCCGCAGTGATGCCAGCATGGAGATCAGTGCGGCGAGCGCGTCGGGGGCTGCACCGCCGAACATGCCGGAGTGGAGTTCTGACGCCATCGCCTCCACTGTCACCACGACATTGACCATCCCGCGCAGGGTCACGGTCGCGGCCGGGTGACCCACGGCGGCGTTGCCGGTGTCGCAGACCAGGATGGTGTCGGCACGGAGCAGGTCCGGGTGACCAGCGACGAACGCTTCAAGCCCGCCGGTGCCCTGTTCCTCGGACCCCTCGACCACCAGCTTCAGGTTCACCGGTACGTCGTTGCCGAGCGCCCTCAGGGCGAGCAGGTGGGCGAGGATGTTTCCCTTGCAGTCGGCGGCTCCCCGGCCGTACCAGCGGCCGTCCACTTCAGTGAGCTCGAAGGGCGGGGTCCGCCATGCCGAGTCATCGAGAGGTGGCTGGACGTCGTAGTGCGCGTAGAGCAGCACAGTGGGCGCGTCCGGATCGGGTCCCGGCTTGGAGCCCACCACCGCGTCGGAGCCGTCCGGGGTCCGTTCGAGGTGCACGTCCGAAAATCCGAGTCCGGCGAACTTGTCCAGCACCCACTGGGCAGCCTTGGCGCACTCCTCGACGGGAAACTGCCGCGCATCCGCCACCGAACGGATGGCCACGAACTCGGCGAGCTCCTCCCGTGCCGGACGCATCAGATCGGTGATGTGGGCGCGCAGGTCCACGGCTCATGCACCACCCGTGTGGTAGGTCTTGAGGTCGTCGATGAACTCCTGGAACTCAGCGAGCTGGTCCGGGCAGTAGACCTTGATGATGGCGAGTTGGCCTACGGCGACACGGGCGTTCGCGATCACCGGCCTATATCCAGGTCCGGTCGCCCCGTTCGTCAGCTGGCTCAGGAACGTGGCCCGGCTCAGCGCGCCGTTCGGGTTCGCGCAAACCGCGCCGCCGTCGTCACCCAGCACCCGGGCTATCTGCTCGCGCGAGGGTGCCGTCCCGCCGGCTGATTCTATCGCCGCTATCAGCTGGTCGGCCTTCGCCAGGGATTGTTGGGTCTCCCTCGCCGACCTGAAGGACAGCAAAGCGACGACGGCGAACACCACGAGCAGGACCATGGCAACGATGTATACGACCGAGCGGCCGCGCTTGGTGGAGGACTCCTGATGCGTGCTCATGACTTAGATGCCTCCGTCTGAGCATTTTGCTCCGGCAACTTCCAGGAGGGCTTGCGGAACTTGTAAAAGAGGAACGGCACGAGCAATCCGAGCCCCAGCGCGCCGCCGGCGACGATCAGGAAATACACGGCCGGGTTGCCGTTGCCAAACTGCGAAGGCGGGACGAACCCGACGAGCAGGGCGGCCAGGGAGGCGGTAAAACCGACGCCGCAGAGCCCGACCAGCATTGGCGCCCGGAAGCCACGCGCGTGGTCCGGGTCGTTGCGGCGGAGCCGGACCGCGGCCACGAACATCAGCAGGTACATGATCAGGTAGACCTGTGTGGTGATCACCGAGAAGATCCAGTACGCGCTGGAGACATCCGGGATCAGCGCGTAGCCAAGCGCGATCACGGTGGTGATGAGCCCCTGGACGACCAGGAGGTTCTGCTGAACGCCGTTCTTGTTCAGCTTCTGCAGGAAGGGCGGCAGGTAGCCTTCCTCCCGGGAGATCAGCAGCAGGCCCTTGGACGGACCGGCCAGCCAGGTCAGCATGCCGCCGAGGGCGGCGGCAACCAGCATGATTCCGAGGATCGGTGTCAGCGCCTGGAGGTTGAAGGAGGCCAGCACCGCGTCGAAGGCCTGCATGACACCGGCGGTGAGGGAGAGTTCATCGGCCGGGACGATCCAGCTGATCGCCAGCGCCGGCAGGATGAAGATGAGCAGTACGAGTCCCATGGCCAGGAACATCGACTTGGGGTACTCCTTGCCCGGATCCTTCAGGGAGGACACGTGCACCGCGTTCATCTCCATGCCGCTGTAGGACAGGAAGTTGTTCACGATCAGCACCAGGCTGGCCAGGCCCGCCCACTCGGGGAAGAAGTTCGCCGCCGTCATCGGCGCGGCGGATGGATTTCCCTCGCCGAGGTAGACGGCACCGAGGATCACGAGCAAGGCGCCCGGGATCAGGGTGCCAATGATCAGCCCACCGCTGGCCAGGCCGGCGACGCCCTTGGTGCCGCGGGATGAAACGAATACGCCGGACCAGTAAGCGACCACGATCACCAAGGCCGTCCACACGCCGCTGCTGGCCAGCGCCGGGTTGATGACGTAAGCGAGCGTGCTCGCGACGAACCCCAACAGGGTCGGGTAGTAGAAGATCGTCATCGCGAACTGGCACCACACGGCCAGAAAGCCCATCGGTTTGGAGATTCCGGACGATACCCAGTTGTAGATGCCGCCCTTCCAGCCGGACGCCAGCTCAGCCGACACGAGGGACGTGGGCAGCAGGAAGACGATCGCGGGAACCACGTAGAGGAAGACTGACGCCAGGCCGTAGACGGCCATGGTCGGGGCCGCACGCAGACTGGCCACCGAACTCGTGGTCATCAGCGCCAGGGCCACCCAGGAGATCCACACAGCCGGTGGCGCCTTCGGCCGGGTCACTGCCTGTCCGCTCATCTGAGCCACACCCTCAAGTGCCCCGCGGTCTGTGCCACGGCCCAAGCGGAGCTAAACCGCCTGGGGCGAGTAGTCTTCGGCTTGAACATGCCCACTGCCCCCTATCACATAGTGTGCTCGGTGCCTACAGCATGGCCCCTAGAAGTTGCCGGGAATAGTTCCCAACTCCTCTGTTCGCCGGGTCGACGTGGTGCTAATTTGCATGACCTCGGGTGCGTTTCGAAGACAGGTCGGTGAACAGGCCAAGTTGTGTTCCAGTCGGAGCCCTAGCCGGCTTCGGGCCCCGGAGGTAGCACGTCCTGGATCCGCCAACGCCCGTCGACGGGCACCAGGACGAGGTGAAGCTGCTGTGCGGAGGCGGCGGGCACTTCGGCCACCGTGGCGCCGTTCCCGTCGATTTCCCGGTAGGCAGAAGGTTCAGTGGTGATGGCCACCACGGCCCGTGCGGGGCTGCTCTCTGCGGTGGTCTCGATCCGGGTCAGGGAGGTCGAGAATCCGGCCAGGACGTGGCCGGAGGCGCTGAGCTGCGCTTTGATGCGGCCGTCCGAGGCTGCGGCCCTCGAGTCGGGGGCGTTGACGGCATCGAGCAGGCTGAAGTCGCCGGAGCTCAGTGCCAGTGAACGGAGCCGGGCCAGGCCGCGGACCGCCTCCACCGGGTCGGCGGAGGCCAGGAGTGCCTCAAGATCGGGAAGGACGGCGGTGGCCCCACCGTCGGCAGTGGGGGGCGGTTCGCCAACCGGACCCTCCGACGGCGCCGCCGGTCCCTCGAGGCCCACGGGACCTCCTGTCTGCACCAGCGCATCGTGGCCGGACAGGAACCCTGGAAACAGCCCGGCGACGGCGTCGGGGGCCGGCCCGCCGGCCAACAGCCAGGTGCCGGCCAGCAGGACTGCAGCTGCGAGAGCGGGCAGCAGCGCCCGCCGCGCGGGAGTCCTTCGGAATCCGCGGTGGAGTCCGGCTCTCCGGACAGTGCCCGGGCGCCGGCCCGGGCCGGACTGCACGGCCTTGCGTGTGAGCAGTTGGGCGATGACTGTGGGGTGCACGGAGACCGACAGATCGACGGGCTCCGCCCGGGCGCTGCGGTAGACCATAGCGGCGAACTCCGCCGCCGGAGGACGCTCGCGGCGCTCCCCGCTCAGCCCCGCTTCGAGGGCGGCCACCAACGATGCCGGCACCTCCGGCACCAGCAGGCTCAGCGGTGGACGGTGCACCCCGGGTTCGGGGGCCTGTCCGGTGAGGCAATACCAGCCCAGGGCCGCCAGGGAGTAAACGTCGCGTTCGGGCTGCAGCCCGGCCCGCACAGCGTCCGAGGGGGCCGGATCCTGGAATCCTGCCGTTCCCTCTTCCGCGACCGGAGCGGCGTCGGCCACCATGCGCGCGACGCCGAGATCGGCCAGAAGCGGTTTGCCGTCGGCCGTGAAGAGCACGTTGCCGGGGGCCACATCACCGTGGGTGAAGCCTTGGCCGTGAAGGTATGCCAGGGCCTGCGCGATGGGAGTCAGGACCGTCACTGTTTCGCCGGGACCCAGGCGTCCCCGGCTTCCCACGACCGTCGCCAGCGAGCCGCCGGGTGCGTAGTCCAGCGCAAGCCCGAGGCCGCCGCCGCCAGAGTCGTGTTCCGGCAGGCGCACCACGGCGTGCACGCGAAGGAGGTGGCTGTGTGCCAGGGCGGAGAGGATCCGGACTTCGCGCCGCATGACGTCCTCGGCCTCGGGGTCCTCCGGTGCGGCGTGGTCGGCATCGAAGCATTTCAGGGCGAACTCGCGGCCCGTTGACTGTTCGGTCACCAGCCAGACCGTGGCGCTGCCGCCGCGCCCCAGCAGCCGTCCGACGTCGTAACCGGGAACGTGGGGGGCCGCACCGGCGGCCGGCGGGAGATCTTCCATACCCAAGGAATAGTCGATTGCGCGGAATCGTGCAGAAGTTATCCACAGGCATGAGAGCTTAAGCACACAAACGGGCGGTGGGTGCGGCGGGGTCTAAGCTTGATGCCATGACTCTTGAGTTCAAACAGCTCGGTCTCGCCCCGGACTTCGTCGATTACACGCGCGGATGGGACATCCAGCGCGAATTGCATGAAAAGGTCCTCGCGGGCACCGCGCCCAGCACTGTTCTGCTGCTCGAACACGCCGCGGTTTACACCGCCGGCAAGCGTACCGAAGACCATGAACGGCCCTTTGACGGAACTCCCGTCGTGGCCGTGGACCGCGGCGGCAAGCTGACGTGGCACGGCCCCGGGCAGCTTGTCGGCTACCCCATCATCAAACTGAAGAACAAGGCTGGCATCCGCGACTACGTGGAGCGGCTGGAAGCGGTCATCATCGCCGTCCTGGCGGACTACGGCATCGCCGCCGTCCGGATCAAGGGCCGCGCGGGCGTCTGGATCGAACAGGACGAAAAGGGTCCGGACCGCAAAATCGCGGCCATCGGCATCCGCGTCCACGAAGGCGTCACCATGCACGGCTTCGCGATCAACTGCAACAACGATCTCGCCCCCTACGGCCAGATCATTGCCTGCGGCATCAGCGACGCCGGAGTCACCACGATCACCCAGGAACTTGGCAGGGACGTCACCCCGGCGGACCTCGTGTCGCGGATCATCGAAGAACTGCGCAACAATGAACAAGCCCTAGTTGCAACCCCAGAAGGAGCTCTACTGTGACACTGGCACCAGAAGGCCGGAAGATGCTGCGCATCGAGCAGCGAAACGCGGCCACACCGGTGGAACGGAAGCCGGAATGGATCAAGGCCAAGGTCCAGATGGGCCCGGAGTTTGTCCAGCTCAAAAACCTCGTCAAGAAGGAGGGCCTCCACACGGTGTGTGAGGAGGCCGGCTGCCCCAACATCTTCGAGTGCTGGGAAGACAAGGAGGCCACCTTCCTGATCGGCGGCTCCGAATGCACCCGGCGCTGCGACTTCTGCCAGATCGACACCGGCAAGCCCTCCCCCGTGGACATGTTCGAGCCCACCAA
>NZ_FUZD01000005.1:0-216006 GCF_900168135.1 Arthrobacter sp. 49Tsu3.1M3 | reverse complement strand
CGTTCGACTTGCATGTGTTAAGCACGCCGCCAGCGTTCATCCTGAGCCAGGATCAAACTCTCCGTTGAAGTAAAACAGACACAACCGGCACCCCCGGGAAAACGGGAGAAACCAGCTGCACAAAATTTGAAACCAGCCAAAAACACCAGACCACACCACGGGGTGGCGGGCCCGGCAAATTCAACCAATTCAATACAATAAATTGGTATCAACAAACTTGGCACACTATTGAGTTCTCAAACAACAGACACACCCGGCACCACCACAACCTTTTCGGTCGAGGATCGCTCCGGAGCAACTTTTCAAACTTACCCGGCCGCTTCACCCTAGTCAAATCGGCGGTCCAGACTCATTCTTGCCATAGGCTTCTGGGTCTTGGTGGCCGTTCAACTCCGGGGAGCAGCGCGGAAATAAACTCTACCACCACTTGGACCCGCTGACAAAGCGGCCCCGAAGACGGTGCAGAAAAGCCCGGAATCACGGGGATTCCGGGCCTCTCGCAGACACTTCCCTACGCTCGGCAGGTCTGCTGTCCGGGCGCTGCGCCTAGCCCAGCGGCTTGAAGTACGCGGCCCCGAGTGGAGGCAGGGTCACGGTGAGCATGGCCGGCTGTCCGTCCAGGCCTTTCTTCGTCGCGGTCAGGGTTCCGGTGTTCGCCACCCCGGAACCGCCATAGCTGGCGGCGTCGGTGTTGAGCACTTCCTGCCACTCGCCGGCGGCCGGGACGCCGAGGAGGTAGTCCGTGTGCGGGCCGCCGGAGAAGTTCACGGCGCAGACCAGCGGGTTGCCGTCGGCATCGCGGCGGATGAACGTCAGCACGTTGCGGTCCGAGTCTCCCCCATTGATCCACTGGAAACCTTCGGGCTGGTTGTCCCGCTCATACAGTGCCGGCGTGGAACGGTAGAGCTCGTTGAGATCCTTGGTCAGGAGCTGCATGCCCTTGTGTGCCGGGATGTCCGCGAGCCACCAGTCCAGGCCGTACTGCTCCGACCACTCCGCTTCCTGGCCGAATTCGGTGCCCATGAAGATCAGCTGCTTGCCCGGGTGGGCCCACTGATAGCCCAGGAATGCGCGCAGGTTTGCCAACTGCTGCCACCGGTCACCGGGCATCTTGCGCAGCATGGAGCCCTTGCCGTGCACAACTTCATCGTGGCTGATCGGCAGCAGGAAGTTTTCCGTGAACGCGTAGACCATCGAGAACGTGATGGTGCCGTGGTGCCACCGGCGGTTGTACGGGTCCTCAGCCATGTACTTGAGCGAGTCGTGCATCCAGCCCATGTTCCATTTGAGGCCGAAGCCCAGGCCGCCGCCGCTCGTGGGTGCCGTGACGCCCGGGAACGCGGTGGATTCCTCGGCAATCATGACCGCGCCAGGGTGGGTCTTGTAGACCGTGGCGTTGACCTCCTGGAGGAAGGAGATCGCCTCGAGGTTTTCGCGGCCGCCAAAACGGTTTGGCTGCCACTGACCCTCCTCGCGGGAGTAGTCGAGGTAGAGCATGGAGGCGACGGCGTCCACGCGGAGCCCGTCGATGTGGAACTCATCGAGCCAGTACAGGGCGTTGGCCACCAGGAAGTTGCGCACCTCCCTGCGGCCGAAGTCGAAGATCAGCGTTCCCCAGTCCGGGTGTTCGCCCAGGTTCGGGTCGGCGTGCTCGTACAGTGCTTCGCCGTCGAACCGGGCCAGGGCCCACTCGTCCTTGGGGAAGTGCGCCGGGACCCAGTCGAGGAGGACGCCGATGCCGGCTTGGTGGAGTTCGTCGACGAGGTGGCGGAATTCGTCCGGGTGCCCAAAGCGCGAGGTCGGCGCGAAGTACGAGGTGACCTGGTAGCCCCACGAGCCGCCGAAGGGGTGCTCGGCCACGGGCATGAACTCCACGTGGGTGAAGCCGAGCCATTTGACGTATTCCACGAGTTCCTTGGCCAGTTCGCGGTAGCCCAGCCCCACCTTCCAGGAACCGAGGTGGACCTCGTAGACGCTCATGGCAGAGTTGTGCGGATCGCGGGCAGCGCGGGCCTGCATCCACTCGGCATCCTTGAAGACATACGAGGGCTCTACCACCCGGGATGCAGTCAGCGGCGGGACCTCGGTGCCGAAGGCCAGCGGGTCCGCCTTTTCCACCCAGTATCCGTGCCGGGTCCTGAGTTCAAATTTGTAGCACGCCCCTGCTACAACCCCGGGAATGAAGACTTCCCAGACACCGGTGGAACCGAGGGAGCGCATGGAGTGTTCGCGGCCGTCCCAGCCGTTGAAGTCACCCTTGACGCGCACTGCCTGGGCGTTCGGGGCCCAGACGGCGAAGGACACGCCGTCGACGTCGCCAAGCGAGGACTTGTAGTGCTGCACATGCGCGCCCAGGACATCCCACAGACGCTCGTGCCGGCCCTCACCGATCAGGTGCAGGTCCACTTCGCCGACGGTTGGCAGGTAGCGGTAGGGGTCGTCCATGATCTGGGGCTCGTGGTCCTTGTAGGTCACCTCGAGCCGGTAATCCGGCACATGGCCGCGTTCGAGCGGCTCCATCACGGCCACCCATACGCCGCTCGATTCGTGCGTCATGGGCGTCGAACCTGCCGACGTCACGACCGAGACCGCTTCCGCCAGGTGCTTGACCGTCCGGATGGTGACGTGGCCATGGTCATCGAGGTGGGCGCCGAGGACCGAGTGGGGCGCGTGGTGTTCGCCGCTGGAGACCCTCGCAAGGGTCTCGCCATCCACGGGCAGTGGTGTTCCGGGCCGATCGATACGTGCTGATCCTGTCATTTTTATACCTTCCGCTGCGGCTTCGGCGGCGACGCCGGAACCTGTACTGCCGAGGAGACGACGCGATGCGTTCACCGGGATGGAGAGCCAGTCCGGCCTGTTCCTTAGTTCGTAGATGACTTCGTAGAGGGCTTTGTCGAGCCACAGCGCCACAAAGAGCGGCGAATCGCGGTCGATGCTGCCGGGAATGACGTCGGCGTAGCCGGCCAGGAAGGCCTCAGCGCAGTCATCCACCCAGGTCCCGGGTACCACGGCGCCGGGGTTTTCGCGGACGGCGGCGCCGGCGGCGTAGTCGAAGGACCGCAGCATGCCGACAACGTCCCGAAGGGCGACGTCCGGGAAGTTGCGCTCGGAGATGGGGCGCAGGGGCTCGCCCTCGAAGTCGAGGATGGCCCAGCGCGGGGGGCCTCCCGGCTCGCCCGGGACCATGCGGGCGGGAACCTGCAGGATCTGCCCGAGATGGAGGTCGCCATGGATACGCTGGAGCTGGCCTGCGCTGGTGCCCTCGAGCCGGCCGAGGAGACCGTTCAGCGCTTCTTCGTAAGGCCCGACGACCTGGCCGGCCTGGGCCCAGGACTGACGGACGCGCTCGGCTACTCCCGGCGCGATGTCCTGTCCCGGCGCAGATTCGGCGGCTGTGCCCAGGGCCTCGGCGAGCCTGCGGTGTACGGTGGCTGTAGCCGCGCCCAGCGCGTGGGCTTCGGCAGCGAACCCGATCCCCCGGCTGGCCGCGTCCACGGCGAGCCGCCAGGCATCGAGTCCGCCGGCGAGGAATTCGTGCGCCACGGCAAGCTCGCCGGAGGCGAGACGGACAGTGGCGGGACGGACAGTGGCAGGACTGCGGGCACCGGATGGCTCCGCCCCGGCTGCAGCCGCCGGCACCTCCCACTCGCCGGCCACCCACCCAAGGGTTGCCGGGACCTCCGCGGTGTGCCCCGCAGTCAGCGCCGCACCGATTTCAACCTCGGGATTGTGGCCTTCGGACAGCACCCGGAAGAACTTCACGATGGCGACTGTGCCGCCGTCCTCGTCGTCGACGATTACGGAGCTGTTCGATTGCTCGCCCGCGAGGACCTTGACCTTGCCGGTTCCGGACGGCAGGCGGTAGCCGGACTCCACCAGGTGGCCGGTGGCGTTGCCCGACGGCGTCGTTGCGCCGTGCCGCATGAGCTCCAGCCAGGCGGCGACAAAGGAGGCGTCGTGGACACCGTCGTACACCCACTGGTGGGCGGCATCAGCGCGGGTGCCGGGAAGTTCGCCGATCAGCGCGCGTTCTGCCCCCGGCAAGGGTTCTGGCCGGAAACTGAGCGGCACCTGGACGACGTCGGTGCGGCTGCCGCCGGGCGTGGGGTAGGACACCGCGACCAGCAACACCTCGAACGTGGCCCCGCCGGCGCCCGTGTCCAGGCGCAGGCCGCCCGCCGGTTCGAAGGTGAACTCGGCGGTCTTGACAGGGAACCATCGCTGGCGCGGCAGCCAGGCGCCAAGGAGTCCGCTCAAGGCCGGGGCAATGACTGGTCGCGTCATCTCAACCCTCGATGGACAGGACGGGCATCGCCTGTGTGAACGGGGATGCCGGGTTGGAGGCGGCGGAACGGATCCGCAACCAGAAGAAATCGTGGCTGCCCAAGGTCAGGGTCAGCGTTCCGTCGTCGCCGATGGCCGGGAAGGCCTGGCCGCCGAAAACGTCCCGGAGGCCGCGGCCGGCGAAGTTCGGCACCCGCAACGTGGTCGCCACGGGGTGCTGTGAGAGGTTGAAGGCGCACAGGATGGTCTCGGCGTCCTCGCCGGCGGCGTTGCCTTCCGGGAGCTCACGCAGGTACGCGAGGACGACGTCGTGGTCAGCCTCCACATGCTTGAATCCGCCGAGCCCGAAGGCGGGGTGGTTCTTGCGGACGCTCAGGATCTGGCGGGTCCAGCGCAGCAGCGACCCCGAATGGGCGGCCTCGGCCTCCACGTTCGCCATGCTGTAGTTGTAGACCAGCGACTGGATCACCGGCAGGTACAGCTTGCCCGGGTCGGCGCTGGAGAACCCGGCGTTCCGGTCCGGGTTCCATTGCATCGGGGTGCGGACCGCGTCACGGTCCTCGAGCCAGATGTTGTCCCCCATGCCGATCTCGTCCCCGTAGTACAGGAACGGGCTGCCCGGCAGGGACAGCAGCAGGGCGTTGATGAGTTCGATCTCGGAGCGGGAGTTATCCAGCAGCGGGGCCAGCCGGCGCCGGATGCCGATGTTGGCGCGCATGCGCGGATCCGGCGCGTACCAGCCGAGCATCGCGGCGCGTTCGTCGGAGGTGACCATTTCCAGCGTCAGTTCGTCGTGGTTGCGCAGGAACGTGCCCCACTGGGCGCCTTCGGGAATGTCCGGGGTGTCCTTCATCGTCTCGATGATGGGGGACGCCTTCTGGTCCCGCAGCGCATAGTACAGCCGCGGCATGATCGGGAAGTGGAACGCCATGTGGCATTCCGGTTCCTCTTCGGTGCCGAAGTACTCCACCACTTCGGCGGGCGGCTGGTTGGCCTCGGCAATGATCACGCGGCCCGGGTAGCTTTCATCGACCATCCGGCGCAGCTGGCGGAGGAATTCGTGGGTCTGCGGCAGGTTCTCGCAGTTGGTGCCCTCCTCCTCGAACAGGTACGGGATGGCGTCGGCCCGGAAGCCGTCGATGCCCTGGTCCAGCCAGAACCGCACGACGTCGAAGAGCGCGTCAATGACCTTGGGGTTCTCGAAGTTCAGGTCGGGCTGGTGGCTGAAGAACCGGTGCCAGAAGAACTGCCGGCGGATGGGGTCGAAGGTCCAGTTGGATTCCTCCGTGTCCACGAAGATGATGCGGGCGTCTTCGTACTTTTCATCCGTGTCGCTCCACACGTAAAAGTCGCCGAACGGACCATCCGGGTCCTTGCGTGACTCCTGGAACCACGGATGCTGGTCGGAGGTGTGGTTCAGCGGGAGGTCGATGATCACCCGGACGCCCCGGGCATGGGCCTCGGCCACGAGCCGTTTGAAGTCGCTGATGGTGCCGAACTCGTCCAGCACGGAGTTGTAGTCCGAGATGTCGTAGCCGCCGTCGCGCAGCGGTGACTGGAAGAACGGCGGGAGCCACAGGCAGTCCACCCCCAGCCACTGCAGGTAGTCCAGTTTTTCGATCAGGCCGTGGAAGTCGCCCGAGCCGTCTCCGTTGCCGTCGGCGAAGCCCCGGACGAGCACCTCGTAGAAGACCGCCTTGCGGTACCAGAGAGGATCGTGCTGGAGGCCAGGGGCATTCAATTCAAAGCTCCCCCTCGGGCTGAAGTGCTGGCTCGGGTTCTGCGGGCTAAAACTCACTGGCACTACCTCCGGATGCTAAGAATGTGAACGGGCTCGACGTGCGGGTCCAGGCGGACGTAGTTGTATTCCCCCCATTCCCAACTCTCGCCGGTCAGCAGGTCATCAACCATGAAACGGCCGTTGTGCGTGAAGTTCTCCGCGTCCAGTTCCAGCGCCGGCAGGTCCAGGGACACCGTGCTCTCCCTGGTGCCGTGCGGGTCCACGTTGACGACGATGATCAGGGTGTCCTTGGTCCCGTCCGCGAGGGTCTTGTGCTTGGAGTACACCACGGTGGAGTTGTCCGAGCTTTGGTGCACCGTGAGGTTCTGCAGGTCCCCCAGGGCCGGGTGCGCGCGCCGGATCCCGTTGAGCCGGGTCAGGTACGGGGCCAGGGTGCGCCCCGTTTCTGTCGCCGCGTCCCAGTCGCGGGACTTGTACTCAAACTTCTCGTTGTCGATGTACTCCTCGGCGCCGGGACGCGCCACGTGTTCGTAGAGCTCAAAGCCGGCGTACACGCCCCAGATCGGGCTTGCCGTCGCGGCCAGGGCGGCACGGATCTTGAAGGCCGCCGGGCCGCCGAACTGCAGGTATTCGGTGAGGATGTCCGGGGTGTTGACGAAGAAGTTCGGCCGGAAGTAGGCCGCCGACTCGTGGCTGACCTCCTGGAAGTACGTCTCCAGTTCTTCCTTGGTGTTCCGCCAGGTGAAGTAGGTGTAAGACTGCTGGAAGCCGGCACGGCCAAGAGCGTGCATCATGGCCGGGCGGGTGAATGCCTCGGCGAGGAAGACGACGTCGGGGTGCTTCTTATTGACCTTGCCGATCAGCCATTCCCAGAACCACACGGGTTTGGTATGCGGATTGTCCACCCGGAACACCTTGACGCCATGGCTGACCCAGAGCATCACAATCCTAAGAATTTCGTTGGACAGCCCCGCGGGGTCGTTGTCGAAATTCAGCGGGAAAATGTCCTGGTATTTCTTTGGCGGATTCTCCGCGTAGGCAATAGTGCCGTCGACGCGCGTGGTGAACCATTCCGGGTGGCTTTGCACCCACGGGTGGTCCGGCGCGGCCTGCAGGGCCAGGTCCAGGGCCACCTCGAGTCCCAGCTCACCGGCCCGCGCCACGAAGGCATCGAAGTCCTCGAAGGTGCCCAGATCCGGGTGGATGGCGTCGTGGCCGCCCTCGTGGGATCCGATGGCCCACGGCGAACCGGGATCGTGAGGTCCGGCGATCAGGGTGTTGTTCGGCCCCTTGCGGTGCTGGACGCCGATCGGGTGGATCGGCGGCATGTAGATGATGTCAAAGCCCATGGCGGCGACGGCGTCGAGGCGCTGCGCGGCGGTGCGGAAATTGCCGGAGGTCCATTCCCCGGTGTCGTGGTTGCGCACGGCACCTTCGGAGCGGGGGAAGAATTCGTACCAGGCGCCGGCCCCGGCAAGCCTTCGCTCAACCAACAGCGGGTAGGGCTCGGACACCGTCACAAGTTCGCGGATGGGCTGGCGTTCGACGACGGCGGCGACGTCGGCGCCGAAGCCGGCGGCGAGGCGTTCCTCGGGTGTCCGGGACGTGTCTGAGAGGACGACGACGGCCATCCGCAGCGTTCTGCGGTCACCGGAGGGGCGGGAGGCGTCTTCGGAGGCTTCCGCCAGCAGGGCGGCACCTTCGGACAGCATGAGCTCGACGTCGATGCCGGCCTCCACCTTGACCTCGGCGTTGTGGTGCCAGGTGCCGTAGCGGTCGTGCCAGGCCTCGATGACGAAGGACCAGTTGCCGGTGGCGGGCGGGGTCAGGAGACCTTCCCAGCGGTCCGTGCCCATTCCCCGGGGTCCGCGCGGCGGGGCGAGGCGGACCCGCTGCCGCTCCTTGCCGCGGGGGTCGAGCAGGACGGCGCTGACGCCGAGCTGGTCGTGTCCCTCCCGGAACGCGGTGGCTCCCACAACAATGGTTTGGCCCTCGACGGCTTTGGCGGGAAACTTTCCCCCCTCCACCGAAGGCTGCACGGCGGTGATCGGAAAGCGGCCAAATCGAAGGCCATCCGTGATCAGGGCCTTGGGCTTTTGCTTGGACAGGGCGCTGGTTCGCGAGTTATTCGTCACAGCCTCGACGTTATCTACAAAACGGCCAGAATGCTAAGGCCTCGAACGTTTTCCGGAGGTTTCCGGCTCTGGCGGACCGATATTCGTCATTTACAGGAAAGAATCTTAAAGCGGTTCCGGGGCACCGACTTGTCCGTTAGTGTTTCGCTGGTGAAGGCAATCCGCAGATTTACTGTCCGAACCGTTCTCCCGGAGTCGATCCGGCCGCTGGCCCGGCTCGCCACCAATCTCCGGTGGTCCTGGCATCGGCCTACCCGGGAGCTTTTCGAGGGGCTCAACCCCGGGATCTGGGCGGAGAGTGCCCACGACCCCGTGACTTTCCTGGGCCTGGTCAGCCGGGAAGAGCTGCAGCGCCTCGCCGCGGACCAGGACGTGGTGCGGCGCGTGCACGCCGCGGCCGATGATCTCGACCGGTACCTGGAACAGCCGCGCTGGTACCAGAGCCTGGGCGACGGCGCGCCGGCATGCATCGCCTACTTCTCGCCCGAGTTCGGCATCACCGAGGTCCTGCCCCAGTACTCGGGCGGCCTGGGCATCCTGGCCGGGGACCACCTGAAAGCGGCCTCGGACCTTGGCGTGCCGCTGATCGGCGTCGGCCTCCTGTACCAGGCCGGCTACTTTAAGCAGTCGCTCTCCCGGGACGCCTGGCAGCAGGAAACGTACCCGGTCCTCGACCCCGACGGGCTGCCCCTGACGCTCCTGCGCGAGGCCTCCCCGGACGGCAACGGCAAACCGGTCCAGATCTCCCTGCCGCTTCCCCAGGGCCGGCGCCTGCTGGCGCACGTGTGGCGGGCCGACGTCGGACGCGTGCCGCTGCTGCTGCTGGATTCCAACGTTCCGGGCAACGACGAGGCCGCCCGCGGCATCACCGACCGCCTGTACGGCGGCGGCGGAGACCACCGGCTGCAGCAGGAGCTGCTGCTGGGCATGGGCGGGGTCAAGGCGCTGCGGGAGTTCCAGCGGCTTACGGGCGTCCCCGCGCCGGAGGTCTTCCACACCAACGAGGGCCACGCCGGGTTCCTCGGCGTCGAGCGGATCCAGGAATTGATGTCCGGCGCGACGCCGCTGAGCTGGGAGGAGGCCCTGGCCGCCGGGCGCGCGTCCACGGTGTTCACCACCCACACGCCGGTGCCCGCGGGAATCGACCGCTTCGAAATCTCCCAGATTCAGCACTTCTTCGAAGCCGGCCTCGCCCCGGACGTCCCGGTGGCAAAGATCCTGGACCTGGGCCGCGAGGACTTCGCCGACGGCAACCCGTTCGTGTTCAACATGGCCGTGATGGGGCTGCGGCTCGCCCAACGGGCCAACGGTGTGGCCAAACTGCACGGCGTGGTCTCGCGCGGGATGTTCTCCGCCCTGTGGCCGGGCTTCGACCACTCCGAAATCCCCATCACCTCCGTCACCAACGGCGTGCACGTCCCCACTTGGGTGGACCCGCGCATCTCCGCGCTGGCGCGGGACCAGTTTGGTGCCGAGGCGGAAGCGCAGGGCCGGTGGGACCTGGCCTACAACGTCACCGACGAGGACCTCTGGGCGTTGCGGCGCGAGATGCGGGTGTCCCTGGTGGAGGATGTCCGGCGCCGGCTCAGGGCCGCGTGGAAGAAGCGCGGTGCGGCCGACGCCGAGCTGGCGTGGACGGACTCCGTCTTGGATCCGGACGTCCTGACCATCGGCTTCGCCCGCCGCGTGCCGACCTACAAGCGGCTGACCCTGATGCTGCGCGATCCGGAACGGCTCAAGGCGCTGCTGCTGCACAAGACGCACCCCATCCAGCTGGTCATTGCCGGGAAGTCCCACCCGGCGGACGACGCCGGCAAGAAGATGATCCAGGACCTCGTCCGGTTCACCGACGACCCCGCCGTGCGGCACCGGATCGCGTTCCTGCCCAACTACGACATCGCCATGGCCCGGACCCTGTTCCCCGGCTGCGATGTGTGGCTGAACAACCCGCTGCGCCCGCTGGAGGCCTGCGGCACCTCCGGCATGAAGGCGGCCCTGAACGGCTCGCTGAACCTCTCGGTCATGGACGGCTGGTGGGATGAGATGTACGACGGCGAGAACGGCTGGGCGATCCCGACCGCCAACAACGACGCCTCCCCGGAGGAACGCGACGACATCGAGGCGGCGGCACTGTACGAGCTGCTCGAAACGCAGGTGGCGCCGCGATTCTACGGGCTGACCGTGTCCGACGCCGCGGGCGCTGCGGGACCATCCCAGCCCGGCCCGCAGGCTGTTCCTACGCACTGGGTCTCGATGATCAAGCACACCATGTCCCACCTGGGGCCGGCGGTTTCCGCGGAACGGATGCTCCGGGACTACGTCAACGTCCTGTACCGGCCCGCCGCGATCGCAGGGCGCCACGCCGTGGCGGACAACTACGCCCAGGCCAAGGCCCTGGCGGCATGGAGCTCACGGGTCCGGGCCGCGTGGCCGCACATCCAGGTCGAACACGTCGACTCGGTGGGGGTATCCGAGGACCCGCAGATCGGCGACCTGCTGCAGGTAAATGCGTATGTGGCGCTGCGTGAGCTCTCACCGGACGACGTCTATGTTGAGGTGGCCTACGGCCGCGCCGAGGACACCGACGAGCTGACGGACATCACGGTAGCGGAGCTCAAGGCCGCAGAAGACCTCGGCAAGGGCCGGCACCTCTTCAGCGGCACGCTGGTGATCGACCGTTCGGGGTCCTTCGGCTACACCGTGCGCGTGCTCCCCAAGAACGATGCGCTGGCCTCCAAGGCGGAACTGGGCCTGATCGTCAACGCCTGACCGTCACCGCGTGGCGTCGTGTGAGCTCGTTTAGAGGCAGACGGCGATGACGTCCAGGCTCTTTCCGGCGTAGCCTTCGGCGTCCTGCAGCGTTTCGCAGATGACGCCGAAGGACCGGTCCGCCCGGAGCGCAGCGGGCACCTGCCAGATGAACGTCACGGGGGCCTCGCCGTCGTCGGTCACGGCATCCGCGACGTCGTGCAGCGAATCGTGCAGGGCATCCAGGTCCGTGCCGTAGTCCTCGGGGACGTCCAGGAGTTCGCCGAACGTATCCAGGACCGCCTGCTTGGTGTCCGCGGCGGGGACCACCAGGGCGCGCCGGCCGGCGTCGCCGATTTGCGCCGTGAGTTCTTCGATGGTCCAGGTCTCTGCCGAGTAAATCTTCATGGGGTCCTTAATCTCGAAATTTAATTAGGTGCGGTAGATATTGATCGTGTTGGCCTGAACGAGGTCGCGCTCACCTGAGGCGACGCGGGCGCCCTGACGCCGGTCATGGAGTTCGGACGTCGTCACGCGGAGTTCGAAGAGCCGGTGCCCGGTGCCGTCCTCATTGCTCAGCCGAGGCAAGGTGACCTTGACGTCGTCGGCGCCGCCGTTGACCACCACGAGACCGTCGATGTGCCCGTCGTCGGACCCGAGCAGGAGCTGGATCACCCGGTGGCCGGGGTCGTGCCACGTGTCGGCGGACATGGGCTGGCCGGCCACATCGAACCAGTGGAAGTAGGACTGGTTGTCACGCGCCGGGTAATCATGCGGCTGGCTGGCCAGAAACTCCTTGCGCAGCCGGATGACGCGCTTGGTGGTGCGCAGCATCGCATGGGATTCCGTCGTGCTGGTCCAGTCGATCCAGGTCAGTGCATTGTCCTGGCAGTAGGCGTTGTTGTTCCCCTGCTGGGTCCGGCAGATCTCGTCCCCGGCGGTGATCATGGGTACGCCCTGGGAAATCATCAGGCAGGCCATCAGGTTCCGCCTGCTTTGGGCACGCCGGGCGAGGATGTCGCTGTCCTCGGTGGGGCCCTCGAAGCCGTGGTTGTAGCTGCGGTTATCGCCGTGGCCGTCCCGGTTCTGCTCGCCGTTGGCCTCATTGTGCTTGCGGTCGTAGGCCGTCAGGTCGGCCAGGGTGAAGCCATCGTGGGCCGTGATCAGGTTCAGCGACGCTAGCCGGGACCGGCCCGAGGACTCGAACAGCCGGGCGGAACCAGAGAGCGCGTCCGCGAGGCGGGCCACCGGGCCGCCGCTGCCACCGCCGTCGATCGCGGCGCGGTCGGCGAGCCAGAAGCTGCGGACGGCGTCGCGGAAATGATCGTTCCAGTCCACCCACCCGGCGGGAAACCGGCCGGTCTGCCAGCCGCCGTAGCCCACGTCCCAGGGTTCGGAAATCAGCTTGACGCCTGACAGGACCGGATCGGCTCCGACGGCGACGAGGAAGGGGTGCCGCGGATCGAATTCGTTGGCGCTGTTGCGGCACAGCGTGACCGCGAGGTCGAAGCGGAACCCGTCGATGTGGAACTCGCTCACCCAGTAGCGCAGGGAGTCCAGCACCAGCTGCACGACGCGGGGTTCGCCGAAGTTCAGGCTGTTGCCGCAGCCGGTGGTGTCCACGTACCTGCCGTGGCCGTCGTTGCGGTAGTACTGCATCTCGCCCAGGCCGCGGAAGCTCAGGGTGGGGCCGTCCGTGCCGCCCTCGGCGGTGTGGTTGTACACGACGTCGAGGATGACCTCGAGCCCGGCGGCATGCAGCAGCTTGACCATGCCCTTGAACTCGTCCTGGACCGCGTGGGCGCCGGCGGCCTGGGCGGCCTCGGTGGCGTAGCCGGGATGCGGGGCGAAGAACGCGGCCGTGTTGTAGCCCCAGTAGTTCGTCAGCCCGAGCTGCTGCAGGTGCGGTTCGTCCACGTGGAAATGCACGGGCAGGAGCTGGACCGCCGTGACGCCCAGCGAGATCAGGTGCTCGATCATGGCCGGGTGGGCCATCCCGGCATACGTCCCCTGCAGGTCCTCCGGAATGTCCGGGTGCAGCTTCGTCTGGCCCCGGACGTGGGCCTCGTAGACGATAGTGTTGCGCCACGGGACCCGCGGGCTGCGGTCCAGACCCCAGTCAAAGTCGTTGCCGACCCGGACACTGGTGATCAGATCATCGCGTTCGTCGACGGCCCGGCCGTAGGGGTCCATGAGCAGCGGCTGCTCGCCGGCGGCATCAAAATCCGTGGCGGGCATGGACAGCGGGAGGGCCTCGTGTTCCGGGGAAGCCCGGAAGCCGTAGCGCGAACCGGCGGGGATGCCCTCAACAATTCCGTGGTGGACGCCGTCCGTGAAGTTGGGCAGGGTCTTTACCTGCCAGGTTCCCCCGGGCGGCTGATATGCGATCTCCAGGGTGGTCACGCCGGGCGCGTAGACGGCCACGTTCGCGAACGCCCCCCGGGGATCGTCCACCGCCGGTGATCCGGTATGTGGAACGCTGATCCCCAGCGGAAACGCCCGCGAAGCGTCTACGGTGGAAGCGGTATCTATGTAAGACATAACCATTGCTTAAAGCTTAGCCGGGCCAGACAAATGGCCCCCGTTTTCGTTTTCATGACGTTTTGCAGTGTACGGACCGCCGCACTGCATACTGTAATGGAGCGCCGAGATGGAGGTAATTGTGCGCGTTGCACTAGCCCAAATTATTACCGGCCGTGACCTGGCCGCGAACCTTGACCTCGTGGACGCCTATGCGCGCCAGGCCAAGGCCGGCGGCGCGGACCTGGTGGTGTTCCCGGAGGCCACCATGCGGGCCTTCGGCAATTCGCTCCTGGATATCGCCGAGCCACTGGACGGCCCGTGGGCATCCCACGTCCGCGCCCTCGCCGCAGAGCTCGGCATTGTGATCGTCGCCGGCATGTTCACTCCCGGCACCGCCGGAGACGGCGCCAAGGTGCGCAACACCCTGCTGGTCACCGGCCGCGGCCTCGAGGCCAGCTACGACAAGATCCACCTGTTCGATGCCTTCGGTTTCGCCGAGTCGGACACGGTTGACGCCGGCGCCACCCCCGCCACCTTCGAGCTCGACGGCGTGACGTTCGGCCTCGCCACCTGTTACGACGTCCGATTCCCGGACCTGTTCACGGAAAACGCGGACCGCGGCGCCGACGTCAACATTGTGTGCGCCTCCTGGGGTTCGGGCCCCGGCAAGGCCGAGCAGTGGAAGCTCCTGGCCCGCGCCCGCGCCCTGGACTCCACCACCCTGGTCCTCGCCTGCGGCCAGGGCGACCCCGCCAGCGTGGGTCACCAGGTCAAGGGTTCCGCCCCCACCGGCGTCGGGCACTCCGTGGTGGTCTCCCCCCTGGGCGACGTCCTCGAAGAGCTCGACGGCGCCCCCGGCCTTCTCTTCGCCGACCTGGACACCGCCGCGGTCCAGGAAGCCCGCACCAAACTCCCGGTCCTGGCCAACCGCCACAGGTTCTAGGCGGCACCAGCCGTTAGTGGTTACCTTCGCAGAGGTCACCTTCCGCCCGGCTGCTTGAAGAGACGCTCCCTCACTTTTCGCACGTTAAAAGGAAACGCTCCCTCACTTTTCGCACATTAGACGGAAGCGCTCCCCAACAACAAGTGAGGGAGCGCTTAGCCGTTTACCGCGAAAGGTGAGGGACCGTTTGCCATCCTCCCGCACAAGGTGAGGGAGCGTCGGAGCCAGAACCGGAGTTTTTGCTAAGGAGCGCATCGCCGACCAGAGCGTAGTGAGGCCGCCCGCGGCCGAGCAAAGCGAAGGAAGGTGTCTAAGCGACGGCAAAACTCCGGTTCCGGCGAAACCTAACAACAACTGCGGTTCCGCCGAAACCTGACCCAGGGTTCTACTTAGCGGCGCGCTGGCGGGAGATTTCGTAGAGGGAGATGCCGACGGCCATGGAGGCGTTGAGGGATTCCATGGCGGAGTCGATCGGGATGGAGACGATCTGGTCGCAGTTTTCGCGGACCAGGCGGCTCAGGCCCTTGCCTTCGGATCCGACGACGATGCACACCGGTTCGGTGGCCAGCGTGAGCTCGGGCAGCGAGACGTCGCCGTCGCCGTCGAGCCCCAGGACGTAGATCCCCATGTTCTTGAACGCCTTGAGCGTGTTGTTCAAGTTGGCCGCGCGGGCGACGGGGACGCGGGCGGCTGCACCGGCGCTGGTCTTCCAGGCCGAGGCGGTGACGCCCACGGAGCGGCGCTCCGGGACGACGACGCCGTGGCCGCTGAAAGCCGAGACGGAGCGGATGATCGCCCCGAGGTTGCGGGGATCGGTGATGCCGTCGAGCGCGACGAAGAGCGGGGCGTTGGCTACGTGGCCCTTCTTCCAGGCCTCGAGGGTTTCCTCGGCGAGCTCGTACGCGTCCTGGTATTCGTACGGCGGGATCTGCAGCACGAGGCCCTGGTGGATGGCGTCGTCGGTCATCCGGTCGAGCTCGGGCTTGCCGGTTTCCATCAGCGGGATGCCGCGTTCGGCGGCCAGCTTCAGGGATTCCTTGACACGGTCGTCCATTTCGATGCGGACGGCGACGTGCAGGGCCTTGGCCGGGATGCCGGCGCGCAGGGCTTCGACCACCGAGTTGCGCCCGGTGACGACCTCTTCGGTGGCGCGGCCCTTGGGACCGGAGCGGCCGGAGCGGGCGGCGGCGCTGGTAGTGCGGCTTCCGCTGGCGCGCTTGGCCTCGGAGCGTTCCGAGAGCTGCTTGTTCTTGAACGCCTTGTGGTAGGGGCGGTCCTCCGCCTTCGGCGTGGGGCCCTTGCCCTCCAGAGCCTTGCGGCCGTGACCGCCGGTTCCGACGGTGGGGCCCTTCTTCAATTTGACGGACCGGCGACCGTTGTTGGCCATGATTTCCACCCCTGCTTGTTACGTACTTCGTTGATAAGTCTGACCTCCAGTCTACTGACTCGAGTAAAATCCACGATTTCGGGGTGGCCCGGGAGGGATGTCAGGCGGCGCAGCAGGATCCGTTCAGCCGCGCTTGAGGCTCCAGCTTGCCCCGTCCGGCCCGTCCTCGACGACCACGCCGGCTGCGGCCAAGGTGTCCCGGATGGCGTCGGACGCCGCCCAGTCCTTGGCCGCCCGGGCGTGGGCCCGCGCCTCCAGCTGAGCTTCGACCAGGACGCCAAGGGCGGTGTTGGCTTGTTCGTCGGCCGCCGGCGTTGCGGTGGCGTTGAGGCCGAGGACATCCAGCATGGCGGTGACGCTGGCCAACGCCTGGCCCGCGGCGTCGAGGTCGCCGTCGGTGAGAGCCGTGTTGCCGGCCCGGACGGTCTCGTGGAGCACTGCCAGTGCCTGCGGGACGTTGAGGTCATCGTCCATGGCCACGCCAAAGGCTTCCGGGACAGAACCAGCAGACGCATCCGGTCCCGGGTCGGGCAGGACCCGGCTTGCGCGGCTGAGGAAGCCGTCGATCCGCTCGACGGCGGCAGCGGCTTCCTGCAGGGACGTCGGCTGGTAGTCCAGGACCGAGCGGTACTGCGCCTGCCCGAGGTAGTACCGGACGACGCGCGGCGGGGCGATCTCGAGCATTTCCGTCGGACTGATGGTGTTGCCGATGGACTTGGACATTTTCTCGCCGGCGTAGGTGACCATCCCGTTGTGCATCCAGAAGTTGGCGAAGCCGTGGCCTGCCGCCTGGGACTGCGCCATTTCGTTTTCGTGGTGCGGGAAGCGCAGGTCCAGGCCGCCGCCGTGGATGTCGAACTCGGTGCCGAGGTATTTGGTGACCATCGCGGAGCATTCGAGGTGCCAGCCCGGGCGGCCGGCGCCCCACGGCGAAGACCAGCTCGCGGTCGTCGGCTCGCCGTCCTTGTAGCCCTTCCACAGCGCGAAGTCGCGGGGGTCCTTCTTGCCGCGGGGATCCGCGTCCGGAGCGCCCTGCATGTCGTCGAGCCGTTGGCGCGTCAGGGTGCCGTACTTGGACCAGGAACGCACGTCGAAGTAGACGTCGCCGGAGTCGTCGAGGGCCGGGTAGGCGTGGCCGCGGTCGATCAGCAGTTGGATGAGGGCGTGCATTTCCGGGATGTGGCCGGTGGCGCGGGGCTCATAGGTGGGGCGGGAGACGCCGAGGGTGTCGTAGGCCTTGAGGAATTCCTGCTCGTAGCGGTAGGCCAGGGCCCACCATTCCTCGTTGCGGAGAGCCCCGGGCTCGTCTTCAAAGTCGGCGCCGAAGGAGGCTGCGGACTTGGCAAGGATCTTGTCGTCGATGTCGGTAACGTTGCGGACTGCCGTCACCCGGAAGCCGCGGTACTGCAGCCAGCGGGTCAGCTGGTCGAATGCGATGGCCGAGCGGATGTGGCCGACGTGCGGCATGCCCTGCACGGTGGCTCCGCAGTAATACAGGCTCACCTGGCCAGGTACCAGGGGGACGAAGTCGCGGACTTCGGCGGATGCAGTGTCGTAAAAGCGCAGGGTCACCGCTCCAGATTAGCCGATGGCGCTCCGCGGCCCGACCCGCTTTGCCGGCGGCCGGGACTGGCGGGGGCGCAGGCCGGCGGGCGGCAGGCCGGCCGCCGGGAACGGCCGGTGCGGTGACCTACTTGCAGTATTGGCCGATCTTGTTGATCTGCTCCGTGAGCTGGGCCGTCTGTTGGTCCGTCTTGGTTCCCGTAGGGCTCGCCGCAACCTGCTTCATGATCTCGGCCATCTGCTGGATCGGGGCGCCCACCTCCGGCGCCACCTTGTCCGCAACCTCCTGGTAGTGCTGGCCAATCTGCCCCGCCTGCTCCTTCGCGCTCCCGGAGGGCACGAAGGTGTCGGTGTTGAGGAACTTACAGCTTTCCTCGACGCTGAGCTTCGGAGTGGCGCTAGGCGTCTGCGGTGTTGTCGTGGAGGCGGCACAGCCGCTCAGCATGGTCCCTGCCACGAGTACGACGGCGGTCAGCAGCTTCTTCACGGCAGGTCTCCTGGCAATTCGGAACGGGTGTCTCGCTTGGGTCTTCCCTCAAGCGTAGGGGACCGGGGCCGGCGGCGCTTAACCGGCTGTGCTTAACCTGCGGTGCCTAGCCTGCCTGATACACGAGTGCTGTTGCCACGGCTGAGATTCCCTCGCCGCGGCCGGTAAACCCGAGCCCGTCGCTCGTGGTGGCCGTGACGCTCACCGGTGCCGCGGCAGCGGCGCTGAGGACCCGCTGGGATTCCTCCCGCCGCGGGCCGAACTTTGGCCGATTGGCCACGAACTGAACGGCGATATTGCCGATTTCGAATCCGTGGGCGCGAACAATCCGGGCGGCCTCGCCCAGCAGGGTCACGCCGGACGCCCCGGCATATTCGGGCCGGTCCGTACCGAAGTGCGTGCCCAGATCCCCGATCCCGCAGGCAGAGAAAAGCGCGTCGGCCGCGGCATGGGCTACGGCGTCACCGTCTGAGTGGCCGGACAGACCCCGCTCCCCCTCCCAGAAAAGGCCGCCGAGCCACAGCGGCTGCGGCTCGTCCTCCGCGGCGAAGGCATGGACATCGATTCCGATCCCGGTCCGGGGAATGACCGGGGGAACGACTGGCGGGTTGGTGGACATGCTCATCCCTCCACCCAGCGTACGCCCAGGGGGCCTTCGAGAAGGCCTTCGGCCAGGATCAGGTCCAGGGGCGTGGTGATCTTCAGGGACTGGCTGGCGCCGCGTACCGCGTGGACGGGGACCCCGATGAGCTCCACCAGCATCGCGTCGTCCGTGACAAGGGCGGACTGCCCGGCGTCGAACCCGGCGGCAGCCTCGTGGGCGCGCTTGAGGGTGCTCAGGGCGAATCCCTGCGGCGTCTGCACGGCGCGGAGCGATTCCCGGGGCGCCGTCCCGGTGACCAGCTCGGGGGCCACCGCGGCGCCGTCGCCGGTGGTCGGTTCGACGGTCTTGACGGTGTCGACGACCGGTATCACCGGAATGACGGCCGAGGCACCGGCGCCAAGCGCCGCTGCCACGCGGTGAAAGACGGCTTCAGGCGTCAGTGCCCGGGCGGCGTCGTGGACCAGCACCGACTCGATATTGGGCAAGAGAGCCGCCATCGCGGCGCGGACGGAATCGGCGCGATCCGCACCGCCGTCGACGACCGTCACGACGGGAACCCGGACGCCGTTGCCCGACGCCGCGCCGGCTTGCCCGGCCGCAAGCTCCTGGGTAAAGGCCTCGCACAGCGCCCGCAGCTCGGTGTCACCCGGGGGGAGCGCAATGCAGATCTGCTGTGCGATCCCGGCCGCCGCCACGCCGCGGAGGGCGTGGGTGAGGATGGTGTCCCCACCGAGAGGCACTTTTGCTTTCGGCATGCCATAGCCCAGGCGCTGGCCGGAGCCGGCGGCCACAACAATAACCGCTGTGGCGGGACCGGCCGGTGACGTATTCGTCGGTGCAGTATCCATGGGCACAAGACTACGTCCCCGCGCCTCGGACCATCCCGTTGCGCTATCAGTTGTGGCTGCCCTGGAGCGCTCGGGGGACCACAACCGATAGGACAACGGAGGGGGCGGCCGCTGAAAAAGGGCAAAAAGAAGCCCCGGCGGCTGACGCCACCGGGGTTCGATTCTTATCTGCGCCGGCCCTGCTGGGCCGGCCCTGTGCTAGGAAGCCAGGACCTCGTCGAGAACGCTTGCAGCCTTCTCTTCATCAGTCTTCTCAGCCAGTGCCAGTTCCGAAATCAGGATCTGACGGGCCTTGGCCAGCATGCGCTTCTCTCCCGCGGAGAGACCCCGGTCGTGATCACGGCGCCAGAGGTCGCGGACGACCTCAGCAACCTTGATGACGTCACCGGAAGCAAGCTTTTCCAGGTTTGCCTTGTAGCGACGCGACCAGTTGGTGGGTTCTTCAGTGAACTCGGCCCGCAGCACGTCGAACACGTGCTCCAAGCCTTCCTTGCCCACTACGTCCCGAACCCCTACCAGGTCAACGTTTTCTGCTGGAACTTCAATGGTCAGATCACCCTGAGCCACCTTGAGCTTGAGATACATCTTCTCTTCGCCCTTGACGGTGCGCATCTTGATTTCTTCAATTTTGGCTGCACCGTGGTGAGGGTAAACTACTGTCTCGCCGACCTCAAAAACCATGTGGACATTCCCCTTTCCCGCAGACCAGTTTATCACGATTAAGGCATACAACTGGCATCAAAAGGTGCCGGGAACCGCATGAATCCGGGGAAAATGGCCTCAATCCACCCCCTCAAACCCCTTGACGAATGCGGATAATAGTGCCTGCGGCCCTAACTGCCAAGAGGTTTCCGTCCCCGCCGAGCCTCATCCCGTCGCCGGAGAGGCACGCTTGGCCGCGCTTGTGTGTAGTTGCCGAATCCTTGTTTGCGGCCGATTGCGGCTAGGCTATGGCTGAATAATGTTTCAAGACTCTCAAGGAGTGCGTGACGTGCGTTTCACTGCGATGAACCGGGGCCAGCGCGGCAAGCTGGCAATGGCAACGGCTGCGCTTGGCATCGGCCTGTTGTCCCTGACCGGCTGCGGCTACATCAACGCCCAGCAGACCACGGAGCAGTACTCCGCCTCGGACGGAACCCGGACTGATCTCGGTGCGCTCAAGCTGCGCAACTTCATCATCGTCTCCGACGGCGAGGACAAGCCGGGCCGTGTGATCGGCGCCGTGTACAACTCCTCCTCCAACGACGCGGTGCTGACCATCAAGGGTGCGGAGGGCTCGCAGACCCAGGTTCCGGTCAAGAAGAACTCCTACACCATGCTCAACGACTCCACCGACGCCGCGATCCTGAACCCGGCCGGCGCCAAGCCGGGCGCCGTCCTCGAGGTCACCATCTCCGAGAACGGCACCAACAAGGAAGCCAAGTTCACGGTTCCGGTCATGGACGGCACGATCGTCGACTACAAGTCGTACCTGCCGACGCCGGCGCCCACCGAGTCCGGCACGGCCACGTCGACGGAGACGGCTACGCCGACCGAGACGGCCACGCCGACGCCGAGCAGCACGGCCGGCCACTAGCTTCAACGGCTGGACCAATCGTAAAAAGGAGGGGCACCTGCAGGTGCCCCTCCTTTTGTGTGTCCGCTGATGTTCAACTGCGCCGGACTTCCGGCGGCCCGGCAGCGAGGTAGCTGCGGCCACCGGGACTTCCGGCGGCCCGGCAGCAGCGGCCACCGGGACTTCCGGCGGCCCGGCAGCGAGGTAGCTGCGGCCGCCGGGCTGCTTCTTCAGGCCTTTAGGGCTCGAACTTGTAGCCCAGCCCCCGGACGGTGATCAGGTACCGCGGCGCGGACGCATCCGGCTCGATCTTGCTGCGCAGCCGCTTGACGTGGACGTCGAGGGTCTTGGTGTCCCCCACGTAGTCGGAGCCCCAGACCCTGTCGATCAGCTGCCCGCGGGTCAGGACCCGGCCGGAGTTCCGCAGCAGCATTTCCAGCAGCTCGAACTCCTTGAGCGGCAAGGCGATCTGCTCGCCCCCGACGCTGACCACGTGGCGTTCAATGTCCATCCGAACGGGACCGGCCTGCACCGTGGTGGAGACAAGTTCCTCCGGCTCGCTCTGGCGCCGCAGGACGGCCCGGACCCGCGCCACGAGTTCCCGCGAGGAGTAGGGCTTGGTGACATAATCGTCGGCGCCCAGTTCGAGCCCCACCACCTTGTCGATTTCCGAGTCCTTGGCCGTCAGCATGATCACGGGCACCCCGGAGCGCTGCCGGAGTTGGCGGCAGACCTCCGTGCCGGACTGGCCAGGCAGCTGCAGGTCCAGGAGCACGAGGTCGGCGCCGTTGCGGTCGAATTCGGTGATGGCGTCCAGTCCGTTGTCCACCACCTCCACTTCGAAGCCTTCTTTACCCAACAGGTAGGACAGGGGGTCGCTGAAGGACTCCTCGTCCTCGACAATGAGAATCCTGCTCAAGCGGTAGCTCCTTGCTCATGGACGCCTGCGGCGTCACGTCGTTGCGGTCTGGGGTCCCGACTGGAAGTTTGGGCAGCGGGCTTGGCCGCCTCGGGGGCGTCGCCGTCGTCCTGCCCTTCTATCTCGGGAAGTCGAATGGTGAACGTGGAACCCTGGCCGAGGCGGGACCACAGGGTCACCTCGCCGCCATGGTTGGAAATGACGTGCTTGACGATGCTCAGGCCAAGCCCGGTGCCGCCGGTCTGCCGCGACCGGGCAGCATCCACGCGGTAGAAGCGCTCAAAGACGCGCTCCTGGTCCTCGGCGGTGAGCCCATCGCCCTGGTCCGTCACAGAGACCGCCACGAGACCGTCCTTGGCCCGGATGCCCACACCCACCTTGGTGTTCTCCGGCGAGTAGCGGATGGCGTTATCGATCAGGTTGCGCAGGGCGGTCACGAGAAGGTCCTGGTCGCCATAGACGAGGGCATCGGCGTGCCCGCCGACCACCAGCTGGATGTTCTTGCTCTCGGCCGGCAGCACGGAGCGGTCCACGGCCTCGCTGACCACAAGGTTGATGTCAACCGGGCGGCCCTGCTGCGCGACGTTGGCGCCCTGGAGCCGGGAGAGTTCAATGATGTCCTGGACAAGCGCCGCGAGCCGTGTCGATTCCTTGTGCATGCGCTTGGCGAACCGCTTCACCGCCTCGGGGTCGTCAGCGGACGACTCGAGTGCCTCGGCCAGGAGGGAGATCGCCCCGACCGGTGTCTTCAGTTCGTGCGAGACGTTCGCGACGAAGTCGTTTCGGACTTCCTCGGTGCGGGTGAATTCCGTCCGGTCATCGGCCAGCAGGAGGACATATTCCTCCGTGATGACGGCGGCCCGGACCTGGACAACGATCGTGCCCTGGCCGAGCGGGCCGCGCGGCAGCTCCAGCTGCTGTTCAAGGATGACGCCGTCCCGCCGCACCTTGGCCGTCAGTTCCAGCAGCTGCTGGTGCACCACCGTGTGCCCGCGGACCAGGCCGTAGGCGTAGGCGGCGGGGCTGGCGCGGACTACGCCGTCGATCGCATCCACCACCACGAACGCCCGGCCGAGGACGGCGAGTACCTCCGCGGCCCCTTCGGGAAGCGAGGGGTCATCGACGTCGACGTCGACAATGTGCCGCTGCTGCTCACTGACCCGGAACGCGAGTACGCCGAACATGCCAAACGAGAGGCCGATCAGGCCGGCGATCACGCCGATGAGCATTGGATCCACGGCTCCAGCTTATGCTCTGCCACGTGACCGAAACCGAAATCTCCTGCGATTCGGGCAGCGGTTCAGCTAACGTTCACCTATTGGGGCGTAACAGTTCACCGGACACTGAAAGAGTTGACAGTTGGAGCGCCGGTAGGTGAACCGAAATAGGCCCGCCACTTCGATTGCAGGCAATATTTCCGAGGAAAGGACGCACACGTGCGTAAGGTTTTTCAGGAGGAGCTCGCCCAGGTAAGGGAACAGCTCGTCGAGATCTCAGCGCTGGTCACAGAGGCCATCGACAAGGCCACGACAGCTTTCCAGGGCGCCGATATCGACCTCGCCGAGGACGTGATTGCCGCCGATGCCCGCATCGACTTCCTGCAGAACAGCCTCGACGAACGGGCCATCGACATCCTCGCCCTGCAGGGCCCGGTGGCGAGCGATCTGCGCATGCTGGTTGGTTCGCTCCGGATGAGCGCCTCGCTCGAACGCATGGGCGACCTCGCCCGGCACCTGGCGCAGCTGGCGCGTCTGCGCTATCCGGCGTCAGTGGTCCCGGACCAGCTGCGGGAGACCTTCAAGGCTTTCGCGGAACAGGACCTGCTGATCGCCCAAAAGCTCACGGAGCTGCTGGCAACCCGCGACCTCGGCGTGGCCCGGGAGATCATGAAGGCCAACGGCGCCGTCAACGACCTTCACCTGAGCGTTTTCCAGGCGATCGCCCGCAGCGACTGGCAGGAGTCGCCGGCCACCACGGTGGACGTTGCTCTGGCCAGCCGCTACTTCGAGCGCTTCGCGGATCACGGCGTCTCCGTGGCCCAGAAGGTCACGTACCTGGTGACGGGCGCATGGCAGCCGAGCACGATCGAGCACAACTGACTCCGGCCAACTGCGGCTGATCCAGCCGCCGGTACAACGGCGCTGAAAGCACCGCGCTGATTGAACCGGGCTGATACGAACGACGGCGTCCGGTCACCTTGGGGGTGGCCGGACGCCGTCGTTTTGCTCTGTGCCTTGCTCGGCGCCTGGCTTAGTGCCTGGCCGGGCCGGAGCCGGTTACTTCTTGCCCTGGTTGGCGACTGCCTTGATGGCCTCGGCGGCGGCCTCGGGATCGAGGTAGGTGCCGCCCGGGTTCAGCGGCTTGAAGTCCTCATCCAGTTCGTAGACCAGCGGGATGCCGGTGGGGATGTTCAGGCTGGCGATGTCCTCGTCGCTGATCCCGTCAAGGTGCTTGACGAGGGCGCGGAGCGAGTTGCCGTGGGCGGTGACCAGGACGGTCTTACCGGCCCTGAGGTCTTCCTTAATGTCTGATTCCCAGTACGGCATGAGCCGGATCAGGACATCCTTGAGGCATTCGGTGCGCGGGACGGCGTCGCCGAGGTCCGCGTAGCGCGGGTCCCCCACCTGGGAGAACTCGGAATCGTCGGCCAGGGGCGGCGGCGGGGTGTCGTAGGACCGGCGCCACAGCATGAACTGCTCCTCGCCGAACTCGGCGAGGGTCTGGGCCTTGTCCTTGCCCTGCAGCGCGCCGTAGTGGCGCTCGTTGAGCCGCCAGTCGCGCTTGACGTCGATCCAGCCGCGGTCGGCCTTTTCCAGGGCCATGTTTGCCGTGTTGATGGCCCGCTTCAACCGCGAGGTGTAGAGGATGTCGGGGAGGATGTTGTTCTCCACGAGCAGCTCGCCGCCGCGCACCGCCTCGGCACGGCCCTGGTCATTGAGGTCAACATCCACCCAGCCGGTGAACAGGTTCTTGGCATTCCAGTCGCTGTGGCCGTGGCGCAGCAGAATCAGCTTGTAAGTCATGGTTTTCATCCTAGCCGAGCGGTTGGCGGCGGCGCCGAGCGTTACACCGCGCGCGTTTCAGAGCGTGCCCCACCGTCCACTTCACCGCGCGCTTCAGGGCAACGCGGGGTCGCTCCCGGCCTATCCGGCGCCCACCATGGAAATGAGGTGCCCCCGCGTTGGAGGATAGGCTTGGGCGGTGGTGCAGAAGGCTGAACGGGTGCTGGCCCCCCGGAACAAGGGCGGAACGAGAAGCGGCGCACGCGGCGGCAGGCCCGTGGGTAACGTGACCCGCGGAACCACGAACCCCAACCGGATGCGCCGCGTGGACCGCTGGCTGACCGGGCCGCAGGCATGGCGGCTGCGGGCAGCGGCCGATCCTCTCGCCGTCGACCTCGGCTACGGCGCCTCACCGGCCACCGCCGTCGAACTCTTCGACCGCCTCGCCGCCGTCCGCGGGGACGTACAAATGGTGGGGATCGAAATCGAACCGGAGCGCGTCCGGCAGGCCCAAGCCCTTGAACGGCCCGGCCTAAGCTTCCAGCTGGGCGGCTTCGAACTGCCCCTGAACGGAAAGCCCGTGCTGGTCCGCGCCTTCAACGTGCTGCGGCAGTACGAGGAAGCCGACGTGGCGGGCATCTGGCGGCTGGTGCAGGACCGGCTGGCCCCGGGCGGGCTGTTCATCGACGGCACGTGCGATGAAATCGGGCGGCGCGCCGCCTGGGTGGCGCTGGACGTCGAGCGGCCGCTGAGCCTGAGCCTGTCCATGCGGTTCGGTGCCTTCGTGCTGCCCTCCGACGTTGCCGAAAGGCTCCCGAAGGCACTGATCCACCGCAACATGCCCGGCGAGAAGATCCACGCCTACCTGCAGGCGATGGACCAAGCCTGGCTGGAAGCGGCGCCGCTGGCGGCCTTCGGAAACAGGCAGCGTTTCGGGGCGATGTGCCGCGCACTGCTCGACGCCGGCTGGCCGATCCAGGACGGCCCGTCCCGCTGGCGACTGGGCGAAGTGACGGTCGACTGGGAAGCCGTGGCCCCGGGAGCTTAGGCGGTTAGGCCTGGGTCACCAGGGGCCGTAGGGGCCCATGTTGCGGCCGCGGCCGGCGTCTTTGACCGCGGGGCGGACGTCGGCGAGGTACACGGACGCGGCCGTCACGGCTGCCAGGCCGAAAATCCCGAGCGAGCTGGCGCCGCCGCCGCTGCCCAGCTGCGAGAGCAGGGAGAACAGGCCCACTGCGAACGCGCCGCCGGTCAGGGCCAGCCAGAAGGTCTTGGTCCGCTTCGATACGGCCTCGAACGCGTTGGCCTTGTGCCGGAGGCAATCGAAAAACGCCCATGCCTCCAAGGCAAAGGCCACGACAGCCAGGACCAGGTAAACCCCGGATTCGACAAAGTAAATGAGTATGCGTCCGTCCACTCCCCCAGCCTAGCCGTCCAGCGTGCCCAATGCCTGTTCCAAATCGGCCCAAAGGTCTTCCACGTTCTCAATGCCCACGCTCATCCGGACCAGGTTGTCCGGCACGCTCTCCGGCTCGGCCGCGTGCCGGCGCCGGCGTTCGATCAGGGATTCCACCCCACCCAGGGAGGTCGCGGGGAGCCAAAGCTGCAGGGCGCGGATCATGCGGTCCGCGGCGTCCGCGCCGCTGAGGCCACTGTTCTGCCCACCCACCGGTGCCACCTCGATGCACAGGACGGAACCGAACCCCTTCATCTGCTCCTGGGCCCGTGCGTGGCCGGGGTCCGAGGCCAGCCCGGGGAAGCGGACGCCGGCCACCTTCGGGTGACCGTCGAGCCGCTCAGCCAGGACTTGGGCCGATGCCTGCGAACGCTCGATCCGCAGCGCCAGGGTCCGGAGTCCGCGCAGAGCCAGCCACGCCTCGAATGGTCCGGCGATTCCGCCGTGGATGGTGCGGTGGTGCAGCAGGGCGGCGCGGAGACCGGCGTCGGACGTCACCAGCGCACCGAGTACGACGTCGGAGTGGCCGGAGAGGTATTTGGTCACCGAATGCAGCACGACGTCGGAGCCCAGGCTCAGGGGCTGCTGCACCAGGGGCGTGGAAAAGGTGTTGTCCGTGACGACGATGGCTCCGGCCTCGTGCGCCGCGGAGGTCAGGGCCCGCATGTCCGCGACGCCGAGCATGGGGTTCGTGGGGCTCTCCAGCCAGAGCATGCTGGCGGCGCGCCGGCCGGAAGGGGCAAGCGCCGCTAGTACGGCGTCGGTGTCCGCGATGTCCACCGTCCGCAGCTCGAGGAACCCCTTGGCCGCCAGTTCGGTGGCCATGGTGACCGACCCCGCATAGCTGTGCGACGGCATGACGAGCACGCCCTGGGCGGGCACCAGGGACAGGGCCGAACTCACGGCGGCGAGTCCCGAGGCGTAGAGCAGGCCCGGCAGTTCCGCGCCCTCCAACTGGCCCAGCGCCTCTTCAAAGGGGTCCCATGTGGGGTTGGAATACCGGCCGTAGCCGCGGTCGCCGTCGCCCAGGGGTCCCGTGCCGAAGTAGGTCGAGGACAGCACCAGCGGCGGGTTGACCGGCTCGTCGCGGGTCCGCGGCGGGCGCCCTGCCGCGACGACCAGGGAATCCGGCGAAAGCGTGGCGGCCTGTTCTTCAGAAAGACTCATGAGGACAGGGTACGTGGGCGCCCTGCAGGGCACCCAAGCCGTTACGCCGCAGACTATGGACAGACTAGAGTGTCGGGGATTGTCGGTAGTCTAGAACCGTGACTACCCAGAGCCCCGGAGCGTCCCCTCAACTGTTGCCCAGAAAGTTGCCCGGACTGTTTATTGCCTTCGAGGGCGGAGACGGCGCCGGCAAGTCCACGCAGGCGGCTGAACTCGCCAAGGCCCTGGAATCAGGTGGTTTTACCGTGCTGCGGACCCGGGAACCGGGCGGCACGGCGATCGGCGAGAAGCTGCGGTCCCTGGTGCTGGATCACGGCCACGGCCACATCGATGCCCATACTGAGGCCCTGATTTTCGCGGCATCCCGTGCCGCGCACGCGAGCCAGGTCATCCGTCCCGCCCTGGAACGCGGCGAGATCGTCCTCACCGACCGGTACATCGACTCTTCGGTCGCGTACCAGGGCGCCGGCCGGGGCCTTGGAACGCGTGCGGTCCGGGACATCAATGCCTGGGCAACATCGGACCTGCAGCCGGACCTGACCGTACTCCTCGACGTTGAACCCGCCGTTGGCCGGCAGCGGCGTACCGCCGGCGAGGCCGCCGAAGACCGCCTCGAGTCTGAGGCCGACGAATTCCATGCCAAGATCCGGGCGGCCTTCCTGGACCTTGCCTCGGCCCGGCCGGAGGCGTATCTGGTGCTGCCCGCCCGGCTGCCCGTGGCCGAACTCGCCGCCCGGATCCTCGAGCGCGTCGAATCCCTGCTGGCCGTCACCCAAAGCAGCACAGCATGACCGTCTGGGACGACCTCCAGGGCCAGGACGCCGTCGTGGCCCAGCTGCGCCAGGCCGCCCAGAACGAAGGGCTCACGCACGCGTGGCTTTTCACCGGGCCGCCCGGCTCCGGCCGTTCCAACGCCGCGAAGGCGTTCGCCGCGGCCCTGAACTGCGACCAGGAGGATGTCAGCCTGCGCGGCTGCGGCGAATGCCCGGCGTGCCTGACCATCCTCGGCGAAACCCATTCCGACGTCACGTTCGTGCGCACGGAGAAGGTCACCATCACCATCGATGAGGCGCGCGAGCTCGTGTCCACCGCCGGGAACCGGCCCTCGTCGGGCCGGTGGCGAATCATCGTGGTTGAGGACGCGGACCGGATGGCCGAGCGGACCACCAACGTGCTGCTCAAGGCCATCGAGGAACCCACGCCCCGCACCGTCTGGATGCTCTGTGCCCCCTCCCCCGCCGATGTCCTGGTGACCATCCGCTCCCGCTGCCGGCCGGTGGCGCTGCGGCTTCCGCCGGCCGCCGCCGTCGCTGCCCTGCTGGTCAAGCGTGACGGCGTGGACCCGGCGGTCGCCGAGCGCGCCGCCCGGGCGGCGCAGAGCCACGTCGGGATCGCCCGCCGCCTGGCCCGGGACCCGGAAGCCAGGGAGCGCCGGCTCGAGACGGTGCGGTTTCCGCTGTCCCTTCGCGGCGTCACGGCGGCGGTCATGATGGCCGAGAAACTGGTCAAGATCGCCACCGAGGAAGCCAACAGCTCCAACGACGAGCGCGACGCCGCCGAGAAAACCGCGCTTCTGGCCACCCTCGGGGCGCCCGAAAGCGGCACGCTGCCGCCAGCCATGCGGAGCCAGGTCAAGCAACTCGAGGACGACCAGAAGCGCCGCGCCAAGCGTTCCGTCACCGATTCCCTTGACCGCACCCTGACGGACCTGTTGTCCTTTTACCGGGATGTCCTGATCATCCAGATGGGGAACGCTGTGGAACTCGTCAACGTTGAACTCAGAAGCGAACTCGAAGACTTCGCCTCCCGTTCCACCGCCGAAGTGACCCTTGCCCGAATGGACGCCATCAACAAGGCCCGCACGCGGATCACCACCACCAACGTGGCCCCGCTGCTGACGATCGAGTCCATGGCTTCCAGCCTTATTTGACGGTTCCGGCCGCTCCAACGATCATCTTCGCTTTCGTTCCTAGCCTCCAAGGAGAACCGCATGAAGCCTGCTCGACCCCAGTCCGCAAGATCCCGATCCCTGGCGATCGGCATGCGGGCCGTCGGCGCCGTGGCCCTGGCCCTCACGCTGGCCTCGTGCACCCTTTTCGGCGGCGGGGGCGGCAACGGGTCCAGTGCACCGGCCTCGGGGGCCGCGGGGCAGGCGGACCCGTCAATCGTGGCGGCCGCGCCGGCCGAGCTGCGCAGCTACTACTCCCAGCAGGTCGACTGGAAACCGTGTGAGGGCAACTTCCAGTGTGCCAAGATCAAGGTCCCCCTGGACTACAGCAAGCCCGACGGCGAGCGCATCGAGCTTGCCGCCATCAAGCTCCCCACGACAGGCGCCAAGAAGGGCACCCTGATGGTCAATCCGGGCGGGCCGGGCGGCTCGGGGTACGACTTCGTCAGGGATGCGGCCAACACCAACATTTCGGACAAGGTCCGGTCCGCCTACGACATCGTGGGCTTCGACCCCCGCGGCGTGAAGCGCTCCGCCCCGGTCACGTGCCTCACGGACAAGGAACGCGACGCGTCCCGCGCCAAGACCTATGCCCTGGACACCGACGCCGGACTGGACGCGGCCCTGGCCGACAACAAGGCCATCGCTGCCAAGTGCGTGGAGAAGACCGGCCCGGTCCTGGCCCACATCGACACCGTCAGCGCCGCGAAGGACCTCGACATCCTGCGCGGGGTGGCCAACGACACAAAGCTGAACTACCTCGGCTACTCCTACGGGACCCTGCTGGGCTCCACCTATGCGTCGCTGTTTCCCGACAACGTGGGCCGGTTGGTCCTCGACGGCGCCATTGACCCGTCGCTGAGCTATGAGGAACTGACCAGCGGCCAGGCCGTGGCCTTCGAAAAGGCCCTCCACGCCTATGTCGCCAAATGCCAGCAGACGTCCGGATGCCCCCTCACGGGAAGCACCGAGGAAGGCGTCCAGCAGATCCACAACGCCATCAGCGCGGCCGAGGCGAACCCGCTGCCGGCGAAGGACGGCCGGAAGGTCTCGGGCTCCACGTTTGTCAGCGGCCTGATCATCCCGCTCTACAACAATGACAACTGGCCGATCCTTACCCGGGCGCTCGCCACGGCCCTGGCCGGTGACGGCACGGGCATGCTTCAGCTGGCCGACTTCGGCGCCGACCGCGATCCCAGCGGCACCTACACGTCAAACAGCACCTTTGCCTTCAACGCCATCAACTGCCTGGACTACCCGATGGTGTCCGACACCGCGTCCATGCGGGCCGAGGACCAGAAGCTGCGCCAGCTGTCGCCCACCCTGGGTTACTACTTCGCCTATGGCGGCAGTAACTGCAAGGACTGGCCGTACAAGAACGTCCGGACCCCCGCCCCGGTCGAGTACAAGGGCTCGGCCCCGATTGTCGTAGTTGGAACCACCGGCGATCCCGCTACCCCCGTGGAATGGGCCAGCTCCCTGCGCAAGCAGCTTGGGAACGCCTCGCTGCTGACCTGGAAGGGCGAGGGCCACACGGCGTACGGCCGTTCCAACAGCTGCATCGGCAACGCGGTCGATGACTACCTGGTGGACGGAAAGGCCCCGGCGGACAACACCGTCTGCTAGGTCCGCGCCGGGGCCGCCGGGCGGCTTCGGCCGCTCATTTTGACCCGGACGCCGGGACTCTATTACAGTTGTCTCTTGCATGATCCGCCCGGTTCGCCGGGCATTCATGTGGTTGCTTCCTTAGCTCAGTTGGTAGAGCGTCTCACTCGTAATGAGAAGGTCGCCAGTTCGATTCTGGCAGGAAGCTCGGGAAGAACCCCGTATCGCCGCTGATTCAGCGGGGATACGGGGTTTTTTATTGGTTGCGGCGGGATTCGGATTGCTGGGTTAGGCTCCCACTATGAAGCGCCGGGGGCTACTTTTGGTCGTGTCTGGACTGCTACTCAGTGTGCTGGGCGCGGTGTTGTTGAGTCGAGGATCCGAAGTCACTGTTTGCCCGGCGAACGGGTACGCCTATGTGGGCGATGTGGAGCTGGTATTTGCGCACGAGCCGGCGGCGGTTGCTGCCTGCTTCGGGGAGGGTTGCACCCCGGCCACCGTGGTCAAGAGTCCAGACGGTAGGTGGCTGGTGCCACAGTCAGCGCCGTACCTGGCGCCGCCCGTTAGCGTGACCTCTGTCTATGTGGACGTGGTGGACGCTTTCCGCGCCCGTGTTGCGCGGGCGCTCCCGATCGAAACGGAATCAACCGGGGAACACCCGGACGGACCTGTTTGCGGGGGACCCTTCCGGTTCAAACCAGTGCACGTGCCCTGACTGCCCTGCAGGCCGTCCATCGCGCCTGCTTCGCGTGCTGAAAAGCGGCGCGCCCGGCGGCAGCACCTCCCGGGAGGCTCGGAACCCCGACCAAGAAGAAGGCCCCGCTGCCCACTGGGCGGCAGGGCCTTCTTGTAGTTCGTGCGGGGTCAGCGGGTGCGACCGGATGCTTATGCGGGGACGTCGAACCGCTGGCCCTCGGGTTTTGATTCCAGCAGCGTGAAGACGAGGAGAATGATGCCGCCGATAAACGGCACAAGGACGAGGAGGTACATCCAGCCGCTGAAGTTCGAGTCGTGGAGGCGACGGACCGTCAGGGCCAGGGAAGGGACAATGACCGCCAGGAACCAGACGGCTGCCAGGATCAGCCCAACAATGTAGGCGGGGCCAGGGACGCTGGTGCCGTTGGGGCCCAGTTTGGCGCCGGCCGCCGCACCGGAAAGCATGATGACGTTCAAGACGATCGAGACGAGGCCGGAGATGAGCATCCACCACCAGTATTCGCTCCGGCTGGCGCGGCCGGAGAACGTCCCGTACTTCTTGAAGAACCGCGACGCGGCCTCCGGCAGGGAAGCGCCGTAGAGCGGTGCCCAGAGTGGCACGGGCCCGGATCCCTGGGCCGGGTACGCCGCAGCAGCGTAAGGGTTCGGCGCCCACCCCGGGTTCTGCCGGGGCTGCTCGCTGGGCCACACCTGCCGGCCGCTGCCTTGCTGAGAATAATGGGGATCTGACATGTGAGGCTCCTTCACTGGTGTGGCGGGTGGATCCGGGAGGGTCAGTGGACGTCGGCTGCGGCGGAATCGCTGAAGTATGGTGCCTGGCCCGACGGGGGCAGGACATAGGCCCGGGCACGCTCGAGGTCGCGGCGTTGCGCGTTGTGGACCTCGAGGCGGTGACGGCCCGCGCTGACGGAGCTTGGGCTGCTGCCGAGTAGCCGGCGCGGTTGTGCCATGTTTCCCCCAATACCGGGCACCCCAGCGGGCCCCCGGCTGTCATGCTACCGGCGTTTTCGTCCCGTGGGCACTATGCCGTCCCGGAATATTTCCGCAGGTCAGGGGGCAGAAGGCGCCGACATCTTGGTGTGCCGCCCTCAGGGACGGAAGCTACTTGACGAGACGGCGGTTTGGGCGGGTTAGGCGGCGCAGACGAAGGTTCCCCTCAGGGATGCGCTGCCGTGGCCTATTTGCAGGTCGCCAGGATCCCGGCGATGGCGTCGTGCTCGGGCCGGGTCATCCACAGCTTGTACTTGGCCTTCACAGCAGTCTGGCGGGCGACGTATTCGCACCGGAACGCTTTGTTGGCTGGGAGCCAAGCATCAGCCGAGGAATCGGACTTTTGCTGGTTCGCGGGGCCGTCGGCGGACATCAGGTTCAGCGGATCGTTGGCGAGCTGGAGGCGCTGGGCGGCGCTGATCTGCTGGGCGCCGGTCTGCCAGGCCAGCGACAGGGGAATAATGTGGTCGATCTGGACGTCCGCCGAGTTCTCACCACGGGTGAAGGTGATGGTCTTGCCGGTGTATTTGTCGGCAAGCTTGCCGGAGGCGATGACGCAATCCCTGGTCCCGGGTTTGGTCGTCACGTCGGTGAGGTCACGGCGGAGCATGTCGTTGCGCGTGTCGCAGCCGTTGTGGTCCACATCGGACCATGCGGGACCGAACTGCCCGCGGCTGTAGCCGGTCTTCGGCGCCTTGCCCTTCACCGGGATGGACGCCAGCTGGGCCACGGCCGCGGCAACCTCGCCCGGGTGCGCGGAACCGGTGCCGGTGCCGGTGCCCGGAGCCTGGGACGCGGCCGCGCTGTGCACGGCGTCTGCGACTTTGGCGCCAACCTGCGCTGCGGCATCACAGCCAGCGAGGGAGCCTGCGAGAAGCAGGCCGGCAAGGACGGACAGGGACTTGGTGGCGGCGGAGCTGGAGATGTTCATGCCAATCATGAGTGCGACGAAAACGACCAGATTACCCGCACCCCGTTCCGCGCCCGCGCAGGCCCGAGCATGGAGTCGCTCACGTGCGGCTACGGTCGCGGCTCCAGCTGCTTCTCGTCAATACGTTGCGGGGTGAGGGCGACTTTGCGCGGCCGGCTACTTCAGGGTGAGCACCGGATTGACGGGAGCCTTGAGCGAATCCACCTGCAGGCCGACGGACAGTTTCTGGCCGGCGGTGACCTTGGTGGCCCAGTCCGAGCCGCTGCAGGTTACCGACACCTTGGGGACGACCGTGCAGCTGATGCCCCAGGAGTTGGCCACCCGGGTGACGTTAGGATCGGGCCAGCTCACCCTCCAACCGGCCGCCGCCCGGAGGCCGGTGACCTCGATATTGGCCACGTAGCCGCCGGTCCATGAACTGCCGAGTTTCCAGATCGCACTGATCGGCGCGCCCGACGTAGGTGTGGGGGTCGGCGTCGGCGTCGCGGTAACGGTCGGCGTCGGCGTGGCGGTCGCGGTCGGCGACGCGGTGACGGTCGGCGACGGCGTGGCGGTCGCGGTCGGCGACGCAGTTGCGGTCGGCGTCGCAGTGCCGTTCAGGATGGGCGCGAGCGCGGCCAGTTTGGCGGCCTCCGGGGTGCGCCAGTCCGCCTGGACAAGGCCTCCTGTAATGCCGCTGTTCGGGTTGAACGCCCAATACGCGAAGCTCATGGAATTGGTCCCGAGGTAGGAGACCATCTTCTCCATCCACTGCTTGTCCGACGTGGTTTGCAGCGCGGTACCGAACTCCCCGAGCAGAACCGGGGCGATGCCCTGCTTCTGGATGTAACCCCAGTTGGCATCCCACACGGCCGGCAGGTTGTTGGGGTAGCTGGGGTCGCTGAACCACTTCTGCGCAAACAGCGACGCCGGGTAGTCGTGCGGGGAATAGACCACCCGGTTGGGCGTGGCCAGGGTGACCGGCTTGTTCTTGACGTCGGCCAGGCCCCCGCCCCACCAGGTGGAGGTGCCGTTGCCCTGGTTCTCGATGCCCTCAACGATGATCAGCAGGTTGGGATTGGAGGCCAAGACGGCGTTGCCGCCGCGGGTGGCCGCGGCCTGCCAGTCGGTGGCGGCGGCGCCGCCCCACGTCGCCGCCCCGGCAGGCTCATTGTGGAGGTCGGCGCCGATGACGGTGGGATCGTTCTTGTAGCGGGCGGCGAGCATTTTCCAGTCAGCGATCCACCTCGACTCCGGGTAGGCGGAGGTGTACCAGAGCGGGGACTGGTCGGCAGAGGACGGCCGGTGACGGTCCAGGATGATCTGCAGGCCGTTGGCCTTCGCGCGGGCGATCACCGTGTCCATCAGGACCAGGGGCGTCTTGCCCTCCAGCGCGTAGGCGCGGTTGGCCCAGTAGTTCAGGTTGCCCTTGATGGATGCCGCTGCCAGGCACTCGTTGGAGAACGGCAGGCGGACGGTGTTGAATCCCATCGATTTGATGTTGGCCAGGGCCTCGTCGATGGTCAGGGTCCCCCAGAGCCCGTGCGGCATGCAGTCGGGCGTTTCCATGCCGAACCAGGACGCGGCCTTGATCGTATACGGGGCGTTGTTCGAGTCCAGGATCCTCCCGCCGGAGGTGTGCAGCCAGCCGGTGGGCGGCGGCGTTGTGGCGGCAGTGGCCAGGGGAAGCGAGGCCGCGGCGACGCCGGTGAGGGCCAGTCCGGCAGCCACAGCGATGCCCAGAAGTGTGGCAGTCAGGCTCGGGCGCCTTCCCCCGGCGTGGAGTGGCGGATTCGAAAACGGTTTCACAGTTCCTCCGTGAGAATGGCGTGCAGGCGCGGCCTGGTGTTGGTGCGGCTCTTGGCGCGCGGAGCGGCACCGAGGATGAAGGCCCCTCCCGGCGGATGCCGGCGGGTGCCGTCCGAACTCATGGGTGTGTTGCCTTTCAGTCCGTCATTGTGGGTCCCCCCGGCCCGCACAATACGGATCGGCTCTCAAAAAGTACCAAGCTGCCGCCCAGAAAGAACCCCTTTGGCCAATATTTCCTTCTGCGCCTCGACGCGGCCACGGGCCCCTGACCTGCGTATTGTCTTTTTCCGGGCCGTCCGTCAGCCTTAGGAAATGGAACGGCCCGGGCGCAGGATGCCAGCCCGCCAGCAATACCCGCCGTCGCGGTCCGGAAGCCAAACCGGGAATTGGCGGCACCGGCTGTGGGGCCCGGTTGTCGGCTTCGGCCTGGTCAGCCTCGCCGCGGACATGGTGTCCGACGGCGCCCGGCCGCTCGGCGGTCCCCTGCTGGCCCAGCTCGGTGCGTCCGCGCTGTTCGTCGGCCTCGTGACCGGCGCCGCGGAAGCCGCGTCCCAGGGACTCCGGCTGGTGTTCGGCCCCTGGGCGGACCGCACCGGGAAGTACTGGACGTTCACGATGGCCGGCTATGTGCTGACGGCGGTGTGCGTCCCGCTGCTGGCGTTGACGCCGTTCGCCGGGACCGCCGGGATGGCCCTGGCGGCCGTGCTCATCATCGGGGACAGGGTCGGCAAAGCCGTCCGCAGCCCGGCGAAAACCGTGCTGCTCGCCGCCGTCGCCGGGCCGGTTGGCCGGGGCCGTGGCTTCGCCGTCCACAAGTCCCTCGATCTGGCCGGGGCGCTCCTGGGCCCGCTGCTCGTCTCGGCGGTGCTGGTTGCCACCGGCTCACTGCCAGCAGCCTTTGCGGTGCTCATCATTCCGGCGGCGGCGGCGCTGGCGATCCTCGTATGGCTGCGTCGCCGCGTCCGGGATCCCGGCGCGGATAAGCCTGCGGCCGACCGCTCCGGCTCGCCGGAGCCGACCCGCGGGAAACCCGCCGGACGCCCGCCGTCGGCGTTCTCCGGCGTCTTCATCTTGTTCGCGTTGGCCGCGTTCTGCTGGAGCGCCGGACTGGTCGCCTTCGGCGTCATCTCCTACCACCTCACGGCCGACATGGCCGTCCCCGTCTCTGTGGTTCCGCTGCTGTACGCCGGCGCCATGGGGGCCGGCGCCGTCGGGGCCCTCGCCAGTGGCGCCTTTTACGACCGCGCCGGGGCGGCCGTGCTCCTGGCGCTGCCCGTGCTGATCATGGGCGTGCCCGTGCTGGCCCTGGCGCCGAGCGCCGGGCTCGTGGTCGCCGGTGTCCTGGTCTGGGGCGCCGCCACGGGGATCCAGGACTCCACGGTCAAGGCGCTGGTCGCCGATCTGGTGCCCCAACCCCGGCAGGGCACGGCCTACGGGGTGTTCGCGGCGTTCGAGGGCGCCGGCGCGTTGGCCGGGGGCGCCATGTACGGCTCACTGTACGGCGCACGGCCGGCGCTCATCGCTGCCGTGGCCGCACTCCAGGCAACAGCCCTTGTCCTGCTGTTCGTCACGCTGCACCGGGCACGGCACGCATTACCTGGCCAAAGCCCCGCGGAGGGGCTGAGTTAGCGCGCCCAGACCGAGGCCGCGCCGGAATGTCCCGTGATGATGCTCTGGTAAATGAAGAAGGCCCCCGCGAGGGCGGCGGCAATCAGCAGGGCTCCCCGGACAGTCCGGTTGCCCCGAAGCCCGCCAAGGAACGCCAGGCGCCGGCCAAAGGGCTCGTAGGTGACGATCAACATTGCCGCGACCAGGATGAAGAAAATCACGGAAACCACTTTGAGCACGTCACCCTGCTGGGCGTGCTCGTGGACCAGCGCCGATGCCGGACGGACTTTCTCCAACTGCTCGCCTGCCTGTGCGGTCAGGAGTGTTACTGGCACCAGCCCCAGTGACAACACGCCCAGGGGCCACGCCAGGTAGCCCCACCAGCGCCGCGCCACGGCATAAACGATGGCGCCTAGACCTGCGATGGGCGCTAGTACCACTACGGCGTGGACGAGCAGGACATGGGCCGGGAGCCCACCAATTTCGATCAAGTGAAATCTCCTCCAGAACGTGACGGCGCCGGGTCAGATGGCGGGGCAGCGAACCCGCGGCGGGTCAGACTCCTATGATTCTTGCATGGGATCGCGGGAACTAGCGGGCATAGCAGGGCCGCTCTATGCATTGCCCTACGGGGAGTTCGTGGCTGCAAGAACGGCCGCGGCCAAAGACGTCAGTTCCGCGGGCGTCACCGCCGCCGAGCAGCGTGCCCTGGCGGCCGCAGTCCGTGCCCTGCCCAAGCCGTCGGTGGCGGCATGGGCGGTGAATATTCTGGCGGCGCATAGCCCCGAAAGCCTGCGGGAGCTGGCCGCACTGGGGACGTCGATGCAGGCCGCGCAGGATGCCCTGGATGCAGCGGACCTCCGCCGCCTCGCCCAGCAGCGGCGCCAGCTCCTCGCCAGCACGGTGAGGGAGGCACAGGCCTTGGCGGCCCGGCACGGTCGGGCCATCAGCGCCGCCGTCGCGACGGAAGTGGAACAGACCCTGCGGGCCGCCACCGCCGATCCGGGGGCCGCCGCCGCCGTGCAGAGCGGCTGTCTGCTCCGGGCGCTCTCGGCGGACGGGGTCGACGTCGTCGATCTCGCCGGCGCAGTGGCTGTCCCGGGGAGCCATGCGGTCACGGTGCCCGGTACTGGAGCCGCGAGTGGAACGGCCAGCGTCCGCGGGACAGAACCAGCGCCCGGCGCCGGGGGGACCGAACCGGCGGACCTGACCGCAGAGCGCGGCGGAACTGCCGGCGGAAAGCCTACAACGGAGCAACCCCGCCTCCGGGCCGTCGGCACGGCACGGTTGACGGCGACGCCGTCGGCGGTGGAACGGGCGCGGGCCGCCCTGGAGGCGGCCGAAGTGGCCGCCGCGGAAGCCGACGAGGAGGCAGGGCGCGCGGCCGCGGAGCTGGCGGAGGTGACGGCGGAAACCACCCTGCTGGCCGACGAGGTGCGCGAGCTCAGGCGGCGTCTGGACGTGGCAGAAGCCGGGCTCAAAACGGCCCGGAAGGATCGCGAGCTGGCGGCGGCTCTGGCGCAGCAGACGGCACGGGCCGCCGAGCGGCAGCGCCGCAAGGAAGTCCTGGCGCGGGAACGGGTGCTGCGGCTCGGCAACACGCCGGAGCAGTGAACTCTTAGTGTCGGTGGTCAGTTGCACACTGGAATCATGGAGAAGAACCAGAATTTCCAGCAGGGTTTCCCCCACGATATCGAGTCAGATTACGAGGCGGATTTCAACGACGCACAGGACGGCGCACTGTATTTCGCGGTCACCTACCTGGACACCGACTGCGGCCGGATCCGCACCGAGAGCTTCGATGACGCTGCCGCCGCAGACCGCTTCGCCAGCCGCTGCGTTGCGGACGAAGACGGCTGGGCCGTGGTCGACGCAATCCCGGCGAAAGTGCGCAGGGCCGCCGCCTGACTCCGCAGACTTCGGGACCGGCGCCAGTGTCCGGGCCGTATTTCTCCGAGCGCGTGGGAGTGGCCGGTCATGGTCCCAGACCGCGTGAAGGGGCCGGACCGCGGGAAGGGACCGGATCGCGGGAAGGGGCCGGACCGTGGCAAGGGGCCGGACCGCGGGAAGGGGCCGGACGCCCGAAGGGCCTCCACCCCGTGGGGTGAAGGCCTTGTGCGAACACCGACTGGCCGCCGGCGTCGTGGGAGGTGCTTAGGCGAAGTCGGAGACCGCCGGATCCGGACCGATCCGGCCGGCATCTTCGGCGGAACGGTCCAGCCCGTTGATGGCCTGGATGTCGGTCGCGTCGAGGCTGACGTCCAGGCCCGCGTAGTTCTCGCGGATCCGGGACTCGGTCACGGACTTCGGGATGACCACGTTGCCGATGGCCAGGTGCCAGGCAATGACAACCTGGGCCGGCGTGGCGCTGTGCTTGGCGGCGATCTGGGCAATGACGGGGCTCTCGAGGAGCTCGCCGCCCTGGCCCAGAGGCGACCATGCCTGGGTGAGGATGCCCTTGGACGCGTTGAATTCGCGCAGGTCGGCCTGGCTGAAGAACGGGTGCAGTTCGACCTGGTTGATGGCCGGAACAACGCCGGTCTCATCGATCAGGCGCTGCAGGCCTTCCTTGGTGAAGTTGGAGACGCCAATGGTCTTGACCCGGCCCTGCTTCTGGAGCTCGATGAGGGCCTTCCAGGTGTCAACGTATTTGTCCTGCTTGGGCTGCATCCAGTGGATCAGGTACAGGTCCAGGGTCTCGAGGCCGAGCCGCTCCATGGATTCCTCGAACGCCTTCAGGGTGGACTCGTAGCCCTGGTCCGCGTTCCACAGCTTGGTGGTGATGAAAATTTCCTCGGGCTTGAGGCCGGAGCGCTCAACGGCGCGGCCCACGCCTGCTTCGTTGCCGTAGATCTTTGCCGTGTCGATGTGGCGGAAGCCGGCCTCGAACGCCTGGACAACCACCTTTTCGGCCACGTCATCTTCAACCTGCCACACCCCGTAGCCAAGCTGGGGGATGGTGTTGCCGTCATTGAAAGTCAGTTCCGGTGAAAAAGTCATATAAGTATCCTGCCAATTTCGGCGCCCTCCGGCCAGCGACAGGGCGCCGCTAAGCTAGGCGCGTAACCGGGAATACCTTGAATTTCAGGGAATGGCGGCAACGCCGGCCATGCCGGGAAGGGCCTGCGCAAAGGGCTAAGTCGCGTAGCGGCTCAGGCCCGCGTCAGCCCGCCGCCGTCGGCTTCCGCAAGCCGCCGCTCGGCGTCGTGGACTTGTTCCAGCACGGAATCGGCGCGCCGCCGCACCGAGGCGGCACCCACCGGGACCGGCCCCACGGCGAGCCGGAGCATCGCGGCCGCCTCAGCCGTCATGGCCAGGGAGTTGCCAGCCGTCGACAGGGCGCGGTGAACCCCTGCCAGCGGCCCCGGGATGTCCAATCCATTGCTGGGAAAGCGCCGCTGGGCCTCCACGCAGACCTGCCGGACCCTGGGCGCGAGCGCGGAAAGCTGATTGGCGATCTCGACGAGCTCGCCGTACAGGGCCTCGTCCTCGACCCCCTCAAGGACCTGGTGGTAGCGGTCAAGTCCGCGGTTGAACCGGTCGTGGGCGCGCCGCCAGAGCCCCTTGCCAAGTTCTGCGTCGTCCCTGCGGCCTTGCCGTGCTGCGCTGAAGAAGCCCAAGGTCGCGCTAAAGGTACTGGCCCGGACCGTGATCCGGGTCCGCGGGTTCGGGCGGCTCGGAGGAGTCTGCGCCAGGACGCGGCTCGGCGGCGCGGACCGGTTCGCCGTTCTCCCCGATGATGACGCCCGGCGCGATCACGGTTCCGGGGGGCAGCTGGCGCAGCTGCATCTGGGCGTAGGCGTGCTCCCTGGCCGCGTGCTGCGCCGCGATGGCCGTCTGGATGCCGTGGAAGAGTCCCTCAAGCCAGCCGACCAGCTGGGCCTGGGCTATCCTCAGTTCCGCGTCGGAGGGGGTGGCGTTCTCCGGAAAGGGAAGGTTGATCCGTTCGAGCTCCTCAACGAGCTCCGGGGCCAGGCCGTCCTCGAGTTCCTTGATGGAACGGTCGTGGATTTCAGCCAGCCGGACGCGGGCCGCGTCGTCCAGCGGCGCGGACCTCACCTCGTCCAGCAACTGCTTGACCATCGTGCCGATCCGCATGACCTTCGCGGGCTGGTCCACGAGGTCCTGAAGTTCGCTGCCCCGGGGCGGCCTGGGACCGGCACCGGATCCACCGGCGCGGCCGGGCGGCACTGCAGCCGGTGGCGCCAGGGGCGTCCCGGGCAGGGCGTCATCCACGGGTGTGCCTTCGACGGGCACGTCGTCGGCAGTTTGGGCGCGGGGCTGAGTGTCGTGCTGATCGCTCATGGCTTCATACTCTCACGCGCCGGGCGGCCCGGACCCGGCGTCCGCCGCAAGCGGAGGGGCGGCGTCGGACACCGTTGTGCCCCACGCCGCCCCTCCCCCGGCCCGGCCGCGCCAGCTGCTTAGCAACACGCGCCCAGCAACACGCGCCCAGCAGCACCCGCTCAGCAGCACCGCCCTTGCGGATTGGTGTCCTGCCGGTCGGTCCTGTCACGCCAGAACTCCCGCTCGGTGAGGGGAAGGCTGGTGTGCCCGGAGGCCTCATGGTGCTCCAGGTACTTCTTGTAGGCATCGGCGCCCAGCACACCGCCGAGGTACCCGGCAAACCCGCGGAACCCCGCGAGGACCGCGTTCACGCCCGGCCCCGCATCAGTGGTGCCCGGACTTTTCGAGCCGGTCTCCGGCCGGGAGCTGGTTCCACTCGGCCACGAGGTCACGCTCCGCCGCCGTGGGGACGAAGCCTGCCGGGGCGAAGACCCGGGAGGCCTGTGCGGGGTCTTCGTGCTCTTCGTTGGGCAGTCCCGCGGCCGTGTTCCGCAGGGCCTTGATGGTTGCCATCACTGCCGTGATGATGACGACGATGCTCAGCACCACGAAGATGATCGAGAGCCATCCCTGGATCATCGTGTTGCGGACCACGGCCTCCATGGCCGCCTGGGTCTTGGCGGTCCCAAAGGAGGTCTTGCCGTCCGCCAGAGCCTTGGCGAAGGCTGCGTTGTTGGCGAAGTAGCCCACGGCAGGAACGGGCGAGAAGATCTTGTAAAAGCTCGCCGTGATGGTCACGACGGCGGCCAACGCCAGCGGCGCCGCCACGATCCACAGGAACTTCGGGGCGGTGCGCTTGGCGGCGATGGCCAGGCAGACCGAGAGAGCGATGGCCGCGAGCAGCTGGTTGGCGATCCCGAACAGCGGGAACAGGGTGTTGATGCCGCCCAGCGGATCGGTGACGCCCATGAGCAGGACCGCGCCCCAGGCGGCCACCATGATGGCGGTGCAGAGCCAGGCGCCCGGGCGCCAGGAGTGCTCCTTGAACTTCGGGACAAAGTTGCCGATCGAGTCCTGGAGCATGAAGCGGGCAACGCGGGTGCCGGCGTCGACGGCGGTGAGGATGAAGAGGGCCTCAAACATGATGGCGAAGTGGTACCAGAAGGCCATCATCGCGGTGCCGCCGATAAACTGCTGCATGATATGGGCAAGGCCGACGGCGAGGGTGGGCGCGCCGCCCGAACGCGACACGATGCTTTGCTCCCCCACGTCCTTGGCCGTCTGCGCGAGATCACCGGCCGTGATGTTGACGCCGGACAGGCCCAGGCTGTTGACCCACGCGGCCGCGGTCTCGACGGTCCCGCCGGTCAGCGCCGCGGGGGCGTTCATGGCGAAGTAGATGCCGCGGTCAATGGAGATTGCGGCCACGAGGGCCATGATGGCCACGAAGGACTCCATGAGCATGCCGCCGTAGCCGATCAGGCGCGTCTGGCGCTCCTTCTCGATCAGCTTCGGTGTGGTGCCGGAGGCAATCAGCGCGTGGAACCCGGACAGGGCGCCGCAGGCGATCGTGACGAACAGGAACGGGAACAGGGCGCCGGAGAACACCGGACCGTTGTCCCGGCCGGCGAACTCGCTGAAGGCCGGCACGGTGATTTCGGGGCGGACCACGATGATGGCCAGCGCCAGCATCACAATCACGCCGATCTTCATGAACGTGGAGAGGTAGTCGCGGGGGGCCAGGAGAAGCCAGACGGGCAGGATGGCAGCGATGAAGCCGTAGATGATCAGGCCCCATGCGATGGTGACCTTGTCCAGGTGGAAGAACGCGGCACCCCATTCGGTGCCCGCCACGGCGCCGCCGCCGATGATGGCGGCCATGAGCAGCACGAAACCGATCAGGGACACCTCCATGACCTTGCCCGGCCGGATGAAGCGCAGGTACACGCCCATGAAAAGGGCGATCGGGATGGTCATGCCCACCGAGAAGACGCCCCAGGGGCTCTCGCCGAGGGCGTTGACAACCACCAGGGCCAGGATGGCGACGATGATCACCATGATGAGCAGGGTTGCGACGAGGGCGGCCGTGCCGCCGATGACGCCGAGTTCCTCGCGGGCCATCTGGCCCAGGGACCGGCCCCCGCGGCGCATGGAGAAGAACAGGACGAGGTAATCCTGGACGGCGCCGGCAAGGACGACGCCGATGATGATCCAGATCGTGCCGGGCAGGTAGCCCATCTGGGCCGCGATGACCGGGCCCACCAGTGGGCCGGCGCCGGCGATGGCGGCGAAGTGGTGGCCGAAGAGGACGTTGCGGTCCGTCCGGACATAGTCCTTGCCGTCGGCCTTGTATTCGGCCGGGGTGGCACGGCGGTCGTTGGGTTTGGTCAGGTAGCGCTCAATGACCTTGGAGTAGAAGCGGTAGCCGATCAGGTAGGTGCAGACGGAGGCGAACACAAACCAGATGGCGTTGACGGTCTCGCCGCGGATGATGGCGAGCATGAACCAGGCGATCCCGCCCAGCAGCGCGATGGCTGCCCACAGCGCGATCTTGGCGGGCGTCCAGGTGCGGTCCGCGGCGTCGCGGACGGACTCATCCACCGACGTCGGCGGGAGGGACGGGTCCGGAACGACCCCGTCGTCGAGCTGCGCGGTGCCGCGTGCGCTGCCGTGCGTGAGGTTGTTTGTGCTGTCGTTAGTACTGTCGCGTTGTGTGCCATCTGGCATTGTGCCCATGTCTCCTCCTTGAGAAACCCAGCTGGGCAGTCCACCGGTACAGAACTGCCCTCCGGCACCCTACCAATGCGGGCGGCCCACGGCCGCGGCCCTGCGCCCGGCGGTGTGGATGGCGCGACGAGCGGTCAGCCCGGCTATGCCCGGAGGTTGCTGAGCTGCATGAGGCGGGCCTCGCAGAGGTCCAGCCAGCGCACCTCGGCTTCGGTTTGGAAGATGAGGGAATCCAGCACCAGGAGCCTGGCGGTGTCGGCCGGGCGCTGAAGCGCGGCCGTGTCGCGGCGGGACTTGGTGTAGTCCTGCAGCGCGCGAATGGAGACCGTCCGCTGGGCCTGGATGATGGCGCCGACGTCTGTCCCGGGAATCGTGAGGCCCAGGGCGAGCTTGATGGCCAGTTCATTCCGGGGCGGATTCGCGCGGGATACCGGGGCCTTGAACCACTCGCCGACTTCAGTCCGGCCGGCCGGGGTGATGCTGTAGATGACGTGCCCGTCGCCGTCGCCGCCGTCTTTGCGGACCAGCCCGTCGCGTTCCAGCCGGTCCAGGGTGGTGTAGACCTGTCCGATGTTCAGCGGCCAGGAGGACCCGGTGCGGTCCTCGAATTCGGTCCGGAGCTGGTACCCGTAGCGCGGGCGGTCCTGCAAGAGCGCGAGGAGACTGTGACGGATAGACATGGCGCCCCCGGAATCGCTAAGTCACGAAATCACACAGCATACACGCGCCCCAAGACGCGTGTATACCGCGTATGGCACCACGCTATCGTCTTTGGTGCCCCTGCCGCAAACAGCGCATGCCCCGCACGGAATAAGTCGGCTCCGACCTGCGGTTTTAGGCCGGATCCGGCGCCCCGCTACATGACCAGCAGGACCTTGCCCACGTGGTCGCCGGAGTCCAAGTAGGTGTGTGCGGCGGCGACCTGGTCCAAAGGAAAGCTCTTGGCCACGAGGGGACGGATCCTGCCGTCGGTCAGCATCGGCCACACGGCGTCGCGGACGGCGTTCATGATCACGGTCTTTTCCTCCACCGGGCGGGGACGCAGCGCGGTGGCGATGATGGCTGCCCGCTTCTGCAGCAGCTGGCCAAGGTCCAGTTCCGCCCTCGCGCCGCCCTGCAGCCCGATTACCACGAGGCGTCCGTAGTCGGCGAGCGCATCGATGTTCTGCTCGAGGTACTTGGCCCCGACGACGTCGAGGATGACATCCGCGCCTTTGCCGGCGTTTTGCGCGCGCAGGCTCGCCGGGAAGTTTTCCTCCGCGTAGTTGATGGCGATGTCCGCCCCGAGGAAGGCCTTGGCGGTGCCGACTTTTTCCGCGTTCCCGGCCGTCGTGGCCACGCGGGCGCCCATGGCCTTGGCCAGCTGGATGGCCATGGTGCCGATGCCGCCTGTGGCTCCGTGGATGAGGACAGTTTCGCCCGGCTGCAGCTGCGCCGTCATGATCAGGTTGGAATAGACCGTCGCCGCGACCTCAGGCAGCGAGGCCGCCGTGACCAGATCGACGCCGTCGGGGATTCTCAGGACCTGCCCCGCGGGTACGGCCACCTGCTGGGCGTAGCCGCCGCCGGCGAGCAGTGCCACCACCTTGTCCCCCACGGAAAACGCCTTGGTCACGCCCGGGCCGAACCCCGCGATCCGTCCGGAGACCTCCAGCCCGGGGACCTCGGAGGCGCCCGGGGGCGGCGGGTAGAAGCCCTTGCGCTGCTGGACATCGGCACGGTTAAGGCCCGCGGCCACGACGTCGATCAGCACCTCGCCGGGGCCGGCCACCGGGGCCTGAACCTCACGGACTTCCAGGACCTCGGGTCCGCCGGGCTCTGAGATATAGACAGCCTTCATGGAGCACTCCCGATTCCTAACTGGCTCCGCGCACGTTCGCCGCGATCGCCAGGTCCGATCAACATCACTCCCCAGAATATGGCGGGGAGCTGCACGCGTCCGCAAGCGCACCGTGTTTTTGGTTTTTGTGGCAGCCGACTGCCTATGAAAGACTACTCGTTAGGGAAGGTTGTCCGAGCGGCCGATGGAGCTGGTCTTGAAAACCAGTGTGCGGTGACCCCGTACCAAGAGTTCGAATCTCTTACCTTCCGCGGGAGCGCAGATTTTGCGCGGTTCAGGGGCCGGCCCGGGGCGATCGAAAGATCGTTCCGGCCGGCCTCACTCGTCTCCGCGCCCGAGTGAAACTCCTGACCGGCCCAAGAATCTTCTGCTGTGAATGTTGCCGGTGCTGGCGGCCAACTGGCAGCCCAACGTAACGGTTCTGCACCGTCTTTCAGACCCGAGAATAATTTCCGGCCGCGTACCTGATACTTACGCTCGAGCGGGATATTCACCCCGCGGTCGCAAATATTGGGGGAACAAAAAAGTGGGTCTCAACCGCACTGGGTTTTACACGCATGTCACAATGGCGGGCATTGCTCTCAGCCTCGTCCTTGCCGGATGTGCATCACAGCCAGGAGCTGATCCTGCCGCTGCCGCTTCGCGCTCGACCACCGGGTCCACGGCTGGGGCCGCGCCGGCCGTGACGGCCACACCAACCGCCACTCCGGCACCGGTGGCACCGACCGCCAGCGCGGCACCGGCGGCTCCGGCCGCCAGCGCGGCACCCCCGGTAGCGCCGTCTAAACCGTCAGCGCCGTCAGCGCCGTCAGCGAAGCCTGCAGCTGCTGCGCGGAAGACGTTCACTTTCCCCGATGGCCACATTTCCTTCACGTATCCGTCGACCTGGATGGTGCGCACGGTGCTCCCGCCTGCCGGAACCGTCCCCGGCGTTGAAGCGATCGTTTCCGACGGCGCCGGCAACGATCTGCTCTCACTACAAAATGGCTTTACAACTGGTTGCGCGGCTGCGCCTACCTCGCGCGAAGTGTTCGATAAGGTGCAGGCTCCCGGGATGACCGCACCGGACGGCACTAAACCCGTTTTTGGATTCGCTGTGGAATCCTCTTCGACCCGCGATTTTTACGGTATGGGTCTCCGCGATCCTCGATACCTGCAGCAGGGCAAAGGCGTCACATCGGGCTGCGGACTCCTGGCAACGGGGAACGGCGGGCTAACCACGAGTGTTCTTTTCAACGACCCCGCGTTCCCGACCCGGGGCGCCGCTAAGGCATGGATGGCAACCGACCAATACGCCCAGCTTAAGGCGCTGCTCATCAGCCTGAAGTACGCCTAAGGCAACCCTGGCGCCGGGTAACACGCTGTGGCGGGCACGGAACTTGCCCTCCCCGTCAGCTGGTTGCCCGGCGCCGTTCGATCGTGGCGTCTTCGCTTGCACTCCAGCTGGCGAGGAGGTGCAGCCGTTCCGCTGAGGGCGAGCCCGGCTCGGCGGTGTAGACCAGGAGGACCAGGCCCGGCTCCGCGGTGATCGCAAGTTCCTCGTAGGCCAGGGTGAGTTCGCCGGCCACGGGGTGGCGAAAGCGTTTCGTCCCGGACCCGTGGGTGCGAACATTATGGGCACCCCACAGTGTCCGAAACGTCTCACTGCGGGTCGACAGTTCGCCGACAAGGTCCTGCATGGTGCGGTCGTGGGGGTCGCGGCCGGCTTCAGCGCGCATGATGCCGACGCACATCTCAGCGAATAAGTCCCAGTCGGGGTAGAAGTCGCGCGAGGCCGGGTCGAGGAACTGGAACCGCGCCAAGTTCGGGGTTCGGCCGCCGTCCCCGATCACCGGGGAGTAGAACGCCCGGCCCAACGCGTTCGTCGCGAGCAGGTTCTGGTACGGGTCGCGAACGAATGCGACGCCCTCGGTGATCGCTTCCAGCGCCCACTGCAGGCTCAGACGCGCCCCGGACTGGGCGGTCGGGCGCTTGCGCGACCGTCCCGAGGTCGGGATGCCGTCTGCGGCGCGGGCCAGGTCGAACAAGTGGGCACGCTCGGTGTCGTCCAGCCGGAGGGCACTGGAGATGGATTCGAGCACGGACGAGGACGCACCGGCGATGGAACCGCGTTCCAGCTTGGCGTAATACTCCACGCTGACGTCGGCGAGGACCGCAACCTCGCTGCGCCTCAATCCGGCCACCCGTCGGTTCGAGCCTGCCGCGAGGCCCGCATCTTCCGGCGTAAGTCGTGCACGGCGCGACATCAGGAACTCACGCACTTCACCCCGGTTATCCATGCCTCAAGGGTAAATCGCTGCGGCCGAACAAGGGGTTCCCTCCCGGTACACGTCTCACCGGGGACTCCCCCGCCCGCGGAAATCGGGCTTGACTGGCTACGCAGCCACGCTTGGCCAACCCCAACGCTGAGGCATTACCGCCACGCACGAAAGGAACCGCATGACGACCGCCACCACGCGAACACCGGCACAGGCAGACAGTGCATTAGGCGACGGCACACCAGAGAACAGCGCACAGGCAGACAATGCACAGCAAAGACTGCCCCTGACCGCACTTGTGGTCCTGGCCGCCATGGGATTTATCCTCGTCGCCACCGAGACGATGCCCGCCGGCCTGCTTCCTGTCATTGCCGCCGGACTCCACACCGGCGAAGGTACGGTGGGTCTGCTGGTCAGCGCGTACGCCCTTGGAACGGTCGTCGTCACCATCCCCGCGATCATGCTGACGCGTGGCATGCGACGAAAGCCGCTGCTGCTCGGCGGTATCGCCGGTCTCGTGCTTGCCACCACGGTCACCGCAGTCTCACCCGATGTGACGTTGTCCCTCGTGTCACGATTCTTTGCGGGCGCGTTCTCGGGAATCATCTGGGGAATGCTCGCCGCTTACGGGCGCCGCATCAGCCCGCCCAGGTACGCAGGGTTGTCCTTGGCCATCGTGTCCACCGGGGCGCCCCTCGGATTCGCGTTCGGCACCCCACTCGGCGCCTGGATCGGAACAGCTGTCGATTGGCGCTGGTCATTCGGTGCCCTGTCCGTCCTCGGGGTCATCGTGGCTGCGCTGATCCTCGGATGCGTCCCCGACGCCGCCGGCCAGCCGCGAGCGTCACGGCTCCCCCTGGGCCGGGTGTTCAGAATCCCCGGCGTCGCCGTCATCCTGGCCGTCATCGTCGCCTGGATGCTCGCCCACAGCACCATCTACACCTACATCGCCCCCTACCTCCGGGCCACCGGCACCGGCCTCTCCGCCAGCCTCGTCCTGTTGGTCTACGGCATCGCGTCCGTCGCCGGGGTCGCCGTCACCGGCGCGCTGCTGGACCGCCACCCGAGGCCCCTCCTTCACCTGAGTGTCACCGTGTTCGTCGCTTCCGGACTCATTCTGCTGATCGGACATGCATCGGTTATGGCCGTCCTGATCGCCGCCGCGCTCTGGGGCCTTACCTTCGGCGGCGCATCAGCCCAAGTCCAGGGGCCACTCACCACCGCCGGAGGCGACAACGCCGACGTCGCCAATGCATTCCTCCCGGTCGCCTTCAACCTGGCTATCTTCGGCGCGGGCATTCTCGGCGCCCTCCTCCTGACGCCATTCGACGGGCTGGTGCTCCCGGTCGCCATGACCGCCCTCGGCATCGCCGCCCTGCTGCTCACCGTGTACGGCCGACGCTCGGCATTCCCGCGCCGGCTCTGACCGGCTATGCATTGAAACTGTCCGTGCCCCGTCATAGTCTCTCTGTGTCTCCACCACCCCATCTCCACACAAACCAGAGTCCGGCCGCCGCACGTCACCGGCCGGCACAGAGAGCAGGAGCTTCCATGCCCACACCCGAGCACTCCAACGGCGCACCATGTTGGATCGACCTCATGACATCCGATGCCGAGAAGGCCAAGTCGTTCTACGGTGCGCTGTTCGGTTGGACGTACCAGACCGGCGACGAAGCAAAATACGGCGGCTACATCACTGCCTGGAAGGACGGCAAGTCCGTCGCCGGCCTGATGCAGAAGCAGGAGGATCAGGCCGCGTGGCCGGACATGTGGTCCACGTACCTGCGCTCGGGGGACGCCGCCGCCACCGTCAAGGCTGCAACGGAACACGGCGGCCAGGTCTACATGCCGCCCATGGACGTCCCCGAACAGGGCAGCATGGCGATGATCGCCGACGCCACGGGCGCCTCGGTCGGCGTGTGGCAGCCGGCTGAGATGAAGGGCTATGAACTGGCGGCCGAGCCCGGTGCCCCGGCGTGGCACGAGCTCCACGCCAAGGACTACGCTGCCGCCGTCAAGTTCTACCAGGACGTGTTCGGCTGGGACACCGACGTCATGAGCGACACCCCGGAGTTCCGCTACACCACCCTGGGCGCAGGCCCGGCGGCCAAGGCCGGGATCATGGACGCGTCTGCCTACCTCCCCGCCGAGGTCCCGTCCAACTGGCAGGTCTACTTCGCCGTGGAAGACGCCGACGCCTCCATCGAGACGGCCGTGTCCCTCGGCGCCAAGGTCATCGACGGGCCGGACGATACCCCGTTCGGCAGGCTCGCCACACTGACCGACCCCACGGGCGCGATGTTCAAGATCGTGGCTGACACCGGACAGGGCGGGCAGTCCGCCACGGACGCCTAATCGGCAAGGACAGCAGAGCTCTTCTCACCTAATTACAAAAATTGTTGTAGGAAATACCGGCCAGACCCTTCCCCGAGGGCTACTGGCCGGTATTCTGCTGTGGAGCGTCCGGTGGAGGCACCCGGACACCGCTCACCCGAATCACCAGTCACCAGTGCCCGGGGCTCTCGAGCCGCTCCGGGAACGCTGCGGCGCGTCCCGCTGGGGGACGTCCCGCCGAATGCACGTTTAGTCCATACGTTGTTCATTCACCCCTGTTTGGATGGGCCCGGCACGACTTGACCAAAAGTTCTGGCCGGCCACTGTCCGCTGCACCAAGCGGACGCACTGCACCCTGCCTATTAACTGCACCGCCCTTTACCCGGGGCACCCTAATGAGAGTCAGAGCGGATGAAACAAACACCCTGGAAAACAGCGCTGGGCACAGCACTGTCGGCGGCGCTGATAGCAGCTCCACTGGCGGCGGCCATGCCGGCTGATGCCACCGAACCCTTGCCGGCAGCAACCGGAGCCTCGCCGGTGGTCATCAACGAGGCCTATCTCAGCGGCGGCAGCTCCGGCGCGGCCTTCAAGAACAAGTTTGTCGAGCTGTACAACGGCTCCGACGCGCCGGTCCCACTGGAGGGCTGGAGCCTCCAGTACCGCTCAGCCCCGGGCACCGGTGCGCCGAGCTCGGTGGCAGCCCTGGCCGGCAGCATTCCCGCCAAGGGCTACTACCTGCTCAAGGGCGGCAGCAACGGCACGGCCGGCGCCGACCTGCCGGCCGCCGACGCCACCGCCACCGGCTTCAACCCGGCCGGTGGGGGCGGGACGATCGTGCTGGCCAAACAGGCCACAGCACTCAACCCGCTGCCGACAGGCTCGGTCATCGAACCGGCCAACGTCGCGGACCTCCTCGGCTACGGCACTTCCAACACCTTCGAGGCCCAGGCGGCCGCGGCGCCGTCGGGAAACAGTGACGTCAAGAGCATGAACCGCAGCAACGGCGGCGCTGACACCAACAACAACGGCGCCGACTTCGCGCTGAACGCCGCCATCACGCCCGAGGCCGCCAACGGCACGGCTCCCGGCCCCGTGGAACCGCCCGTGGACCCGGGCCCCGGCACTCCCCCGGTCAGCAAGACCATCGCCGAAATCCAGGGCCCCGGCGCCGCGAGCCCGCTGGCAGGATCCTCGGTCACCACGCGCGGCCGCGTCACCGCGACGTTCCCCACCGGCGGCTTCGCCGGGTACTACGTCCAGACCCCCGGAACGGGCGGCGATCTCACCCCTGCCAACCACGCGGCGTCGGACGCGGTGTTCGTCTACTCCCCGTCCACGGTCGACTCCGTCAGGATCGGCGACTATGTCGAACTCACCGGCGCCGTCAGCGAATTCTTCGGCATGACCCAGCTGACCGTTGCCGCGGGAGCCGATCTGAAGAAGCTCACCGAGGCCGCCCCCGAGGTCAAGGCCACCGGGTTCGCGCTGCCCGCCGATGAGGCGTTCCGGGAATCCCTCGAAGGCATGCTGCTCGCCCCTCAGGGCCCCGTCACCGTGGCGGACAACTTCTCGCTGAACCAGTACGGCGAGATCGGTCTGGCCGGCGGCACCACCGCGCTGGAGCAGCCCACCGCCGTCGCACCCTTCGGCTCCGCGGAGTACACCGCCACGGTCGCGGCGAATGCCGCCCGGGGCATCAAGCTCGACGACGGCGCCACCACGAACTTCCTCAAGGACGCCGCCACCAAGGCCCAGGTGCTCACGTACCTGACCACGGCCGATCCCGTCCGGGTCGGCGCGCCGGTGACGTTCAAAACCAACGTGGTGCTCAGCTACGCGAACAGCGCCTGGAAGTTCCAGCCCCTGACCCAGCTGACGGCGGCCAACGCGGACACCGTGCAGCCGGCCAGCTTCGGCGCCACCCGGGCCGGGACCCCGGCCGCCGTGGGCGGCAATCTCAAGCTTGCCTCCTTCAACGTGCTGAACTACTTCCCCACCACCGGCGACCAGGTGGCCGGCTGCACCTTCTACCCGGACCGGGACGGCAACCCCATCACCGTCAAGGGCGGCTGCGATGTCCGCGGCGCCGCGAACGCGGAGAACTTCAAGCGGCAGCAGGACAAGATTGTCGCCGCCATTTCCAAGTCCGGAGCCGACGTCGTCACCCTCATGGAGGTCGAAAACTCGGCCCAGTTCGGCAAGACCCGGGATGACGCGCTCGCCAAACTGGTGGATGCGCTGAACATCGCCACGCCGGGGATCTGGGACTATGTCCGCACGCCGGCCAACGCACCCCCGCTGGCCGACGAGGACATGATTCGCACCGCGTTTATCTACAAGACGGCCGCCGCCGAACCGATCGGCGAGTCCATCATCCACAACGACACGGTTGCTTTCGCGAGCGCCCGCAAGCCGATGGCCCAGGTCTTCAAGCCCGTCGGCGCCGCCGATGACAAGAAGTTCATCGCGATCGCCAACCACTTCAAGTCCAAGGGTTCCGCTGCGACGCCGGACGACACCGACAAGGGCCAGGGCGCCTCGAACCTCGCCCGCACCGCCCAGGCCAAGTCGCTGCTGGCGTTCTCCGACGAGCTGCAGAAGGCCAAGGGCACCGACAAGGTCTTCCTGATTGGCGACTTCAACTCCTACGCCAAGGAGGACCCGATCAACGTCCTCACCGGCGCCGGGTACATCAACCAGGACGAGAAGGCGAAGAACGCCGACGGCTCCGCCAAGCATTCCTACCTGTTCGGCGGCCTCGTGGGCTCGTTGGACCACATCCTCGCCTCGCCGGCGGCCAACGCCGCGGTCACCGGCGCGGACATCTGGAACATCAACTCCGTGGAGTCCGTGGCGCTGGAGTACAGCCGCTACAACAACAACGTCACCGATTACTACGCTCCGGACCAGTTCCGCGCCAGCGACCACGATCCCGTGGTGGTGGGGCTGAACTTGCCCGTCACGCCGGCCAGCGTGGAGCTGAACTTCCTGGGCATCAACGACTTCCACGGCCGCATCGATTCGAACACCGTGTTCTTCGCGGGGACCATCGAGAAGCTTCGCGCCGCTGCCGCCCCCGGCGCCACGGCGTTCATCTCGGCCGGCGACAACATCGGCGCGTCGCTGTTCGCCTCGGCCATCGCCAAGGACCAGCCGACCATCGACGTGCTGAACGCCCTGGAGCTGCGCACCTCTGCGGTGGGCAACCACGAGTTCGACGGCGGCTGGGCTGACCTGCGCGACCGCGTCACCGCCGGCGGGACCAACGCCAAGTTCCCGTACCTGGGCGCCAACGTCTACGCCAAAGGCACCACCACCCCCGTCCTGCCGGAATACACGGTCCTGGACATGAACGGCGTCAAGGTCGCCGTGATCGGCACCGTCACGCAGGAGGTGCCGTCCCTGGTCACGCCGTCAGGCATCGCGGACCTTGAATTCGGTGACCCCGTCGACGCGATCAACCGGGTCGCGGCGAAGATCAGGGCGGACAAGCTCGCCGACGTCATCATCGTGGAGAACCACGACGGCGCCGGGTCGGGCGCGCCCGACGGCGCCACTTTGGAGCAGGAAATCGCCGCCGGCGGCCCCTTCGCCAAGATGGTCCAGAAAGTCACCCCGGATGTGGCGGCGATTTTCAACGGCCACACCCACAAGCAGTACGCCTGGGACGCCCCGGTCCTGGATGCGGCGGGCCAGCCCACGGGCAAGACCCGCCCGATTGTCCAGACGGGAAACTACGGCGAGTTCATCGGCCAGATCCAGCTGACCATCGACACCAAGACCATGTCGGTGACCGGGTACAAGGCCGGCAACGTCCAGCGCACCACCAGCGCCGCGCAGCCGGCAGCCGATCTCGTGGCGCAGTACCCGCGGGTCGCGGCCGTCAAGGCCATCGTGGACAAGGCCCTGGCCGACGCCGCGGTGGTCGGCAACCAGCCTGTCGGCAAGGTCACCGCGGATATCACGACGGCGTTCGCCGGTTCCCCGGCCGTGCGCGATGACCGGAGCAGCGAGTCCACGCTCGGGAACCTGGTGGCGGACTCCCTGGTGGATGCCCTCAAGGCGCCGGACCTCGGCGCCGCCGAAATCGGCGTCGTCAACCCGGGCGGCCTGCGCAACGAGCTGTACTACGCGCCCGACGGCACCATCACGTACGCCGAGGCCAACGCCGTGCTGCCGTTCGTGAACAATCTGTGGACCACGTCCCTCACGGGCGCGCAGTTCAAGACCCTGCTGGAGCAGCAATGGCAGACCAACCCTGACGGCACGGTTCCCAGCCGCGCCTACCAGCAGCTGGGCCTGTCCAAGAACGTGAACTACACCTACGACGCCGCCCGCGCCGCCGGTGACCGGATCACCTCGATCCGGGTCAACGGTGCCCTGATCGACCCGGCGAAGTCCTACCGGATCGGGACGTTCAACTTCCTGGCCACCGGCGGCGACAACTTCCGCATCTTCAAGGAAGGCGCGGGCACCAAGGACTCCGGGCTCGTAGACCGCGATGCCTGGATCAAGTACCTGCAGGCCCACAACCCGGTCTCGCCGGACTTCGCCCGCCGCTCCGTGGCGGTCGTGAACACGACGGCGGCCGAGGTCAAGGGCGGCGGACCCATCACCCTGGCGGTTTCGAAGCTGGACCTCACCTCGCTGGGCAGCCCGGTGAATGCCTCGCTGCGCGCCGAGTTCACGGACGCTGCAGGCACCGTGACGGCGCTGGGCACCGTGCCCGTGACCGCCGGCTCCGCCGCGGTGAACGTGTTGGTTCCCGGTGGCGCCGCCGCCGGCACGGGCACCCTGGTGCTCACCGCCGTCGAATCCGGCACTGTGGTGAAAACGGCGGTGACGGTCGCTGCCAGCGTCCCCGTCCCGCCGAAGTGCACACCGCCGGTCAAGCCGACCAGGCCCGGCGATGTCGTGGGCCAGGTGAACTACGGGACAGCCATGGCCGCCTACCGGAAGTGCCTCAAGGGCTGATGCCTTAACCCGGACTTCCCGGTCCCCCACCACGGCACATGCCCTCCCCTGGCCCGCAGCACTGGACATAAGCACCACGTGTCCACTGCCCGGCCCCACGGGAGGGCATGCCCATTCTTGGAGGCAGGCGAGCCGAAGGACATGCCCATTCCTGGCCGGCTCCCGACCGGTGTGCGGGTACTAGGGGGCCAGGATGTCGCGGGCGATCTCGTCGGCGTCGCGCAGGGTGCGCTGGCCGCTGCGGTAGACCGGACCCGACTTCGGCCGGGCCTCGGCGGCGATGGCCGTGCCCCATTGCGTGGCGGAGAGCTGAAGCCCGATTACGTAAAGCCCCGGCGTCACGGACCCGTTGGCACCCAGCGGCCGGTAAGGATGCGGGACGACGTCCAGCCCGGAGGTCTGTACGGGGGTCCCCTCCACGCTCATCATGAGGCGCGGCCGCACCAGCCCCTCGGCGAGCAACTGCTCCAACAGGGGCGAGGAGTTGACGGCCACCCGGTTGGCCGGTGCCAGCGCCTCGATCATCGCGGCCGCGGACACGGCGCCCGCCAGGGAACCGGACACAGCGTTCTCCGTCCGGTCCCTCACCGCACCCGTGTGCGCCGTCCCTGAGGCAGCACCGATCACGCCGGTACTGCCCACAAAGCCGCGGACCCCAGCACCGCCCGCGGCGGCGCCGCCGACGCCGGCAGGTTCCATCGCGGCACCTTCCGCCCCGCCGTCGGCGCTTTCAGCCATTCCGCCGCCCACCCACGGTGATGCCGCGGTGAACTTGCGGGCCCGCCGGTCCACGCCGAACTTGGGGTCAGGGCCCACGAAGCGCACGATTCCCGCCCGGGCCAGCGCCGCGAGCTGCGCGGAGCGCAGCGCCGGCGGGCCGCTCGCCAGGCCTTCCACGAACGATTCGAACCAGCCCCGGAGGCCCGCGACCCAGGATTCGTCCGTGATGCCGCTATCGGCCACAGCGGTCTTGAGCACCGCCCGGCCATGGTGCAGCGCGCCGATCGCCATCTTCACGGGGTCGTCCTCGCCAAGGGCGGAGCGCCGGGCGTCGTCGAGCAGGTAGTCGACGACGGCGTCGTCCAGTTCGGCTCTGGAGTCGAACGAGCGCCCGGCCAGGGGCGCCGCGAGGCCGAGCAGGTCCAGGCGGTGGGATGCCCGGACATGGACGGCAATCACCGATTCCGCCGTGTGCTCCCACTTGGCGGTCGAATGCGCGTGCGGCCGCAAAGACTCGTCCAGGGCGCGCAGGAACTCGGCCGGGCCGGTCAGGATGGCATCGGGCTGCGAGCGCGCGAGCGTCGAGTAGTACGCCCAGACTGCGTCCCGGTGCAGGAGCGGCCAGAGGTCGTAGTCGAAGGAGGGCCGGATCCCGGATTCGGCGAACTTCGCGATCGCGCCCTCGGTGCAGTAGCGCAGCCGGACGGTTCCGGGATAGTAGCCGGTGAGTGTCGCCTTGGCCCGGTAGGGGGTGCCGCGGCGTGAGGCGGCGATGATGAGCGGTTCGCGGCCGGAGGGCAGATACGTCAGTTCAGCGTTGCCCTCGCCGGCAACGAACCGGCCGCCCCGCCCTTCCGTCAGCTGTCCCATTACGTCAAAGAAGTTCAGGCCCATGCCGCGCACCAGGACAGTTTTGCCTGCCGGCACCCGGGACCAGTCGACGTCGGCGGGCGCCGCCGGCGGCACGTACAGGAGACCGAGCTCCTCCGCCGCGGACAGCAGCTCCCGCTGTTCAGGGTTCAACCGCGCGTCGAGGTGGCCGACGGCGAGCACCACGGAGTCGACGGTAAGTACGGTGCCGTCGTCGAGCACGACGTCGAACCGCACCGAAGTTTCCTCCGCGCCGGCCGGCCCGGAGGCGGCCAGGTCCGGGCCTAGCGTGGCGGCGGCGTCCGCGGCGGCGTGGCGGACGGACGTCGCCGTCGCCGCGTGGAAGTCCACGCTGACGCCGGCCGGCAGCACGGTGAGCAGTTCCTCGAGGGTGGACCGCAGGTAACGGCCGTAGAGGGCACGGCTGGGGAAGTCCGCCTCGCCGAGCCGGGAGAGCTCGGCACGTTCCTCGTCAGTGAGCGAAGGGTGCGGGTGGGCCTGCTGGCGTTCGCGCCACTGGTCGAACGTGCGCCCGGCAAGGGGCGGCACGAGTTCCGGGTCCTCGGGGACCACGGTGGGATAGAAGGACTGCGTGTTCATCAGGTACAGCCGCGACTGTCCGGGCTGCCAGACGTGCCCCGGGCCCGCCGGATAAGGGTCGACCACGTCGATGTGCAGGGTGCCCGCGGGGCCGGCGGAGGCCCAGTTGGCGAGGAGCCGCTCCAGCACGCTCGTGCCCCGGGGACCGGCGCCTATCACTGCCGTCCGGATGCTTCGAGATATGCCCACGGCATCCAGCGTATCGGCAACCGGCCGCCGGCTTGACCTCCGTGTGACTTGCCACTGCCGCACCGATGTTCTTGGATGGGAAAATGACCACCACAGAAGCTGACCACCCGTCCGCGTCCGGCGAGGCCACCGGCGCCCTCCCGGCTGGAGGGACTTCCCCCGAACCCGTCGACGAGAACATCTGGCTGGAGGACATCTACGGCCAGGAGCAGCTGGCGTGGGTGCATGAACAGAACGCCCGCACCGAGGAGCTCCTCGAGGACGCCGACTACGCCGATCTGGAAGGCCGGATCCTGGAGGTCCTCGACTCCACCGACCGGATCCCAATGGTGGGCAAGCACGGCGAGTGGTACTACAACTTCTGGAAGGACCGGGACAACCCCCGGGGCCTGTGGCGGCGCACCAGCTGGGACAGCTACCGGGCCGGGACCCCCGAGTGGGATGTCCTGCTGGACGTAGACGCTCTCGCCGCCGCCGAGGGCCAGGACTGGGTCTTCCACGGCGCCAATTTCCTCCGCCCTGCCCCGGGTAAACCCCACCGGCGGGCCCTGCTGGCCTTCTCCCCCGACGGTGGGGACGCCAACCGCCACCGGGAGTTCGACGTCGAGGCCCGCGGCTTCGTGGACCCGGCCGACGGCGGCTTCGACCTCCCGACCGGCAAGGGCAACGCCTCCTGGCTGGACGGGGACACCCTGCTGGTCGCCACCACCGCCCACGACCTGCCGCGGACCACCTCGTCCTATGCCCGCACCGGGGTAAAGCTGCGCCGCGGCGAGTCCCTGGCCCAGGCCGAGCAGCTGTTCGACATTCCCGAGGACCACATGATGGCAATCGTGGCCCACGACTCCACGCCGGGCTTCGAACGCACGTTCGCCGTCGACTGGATCAGCTTTTTCGAGAAGAACACGTCGGTGCTGCGCGATGGTGCATGGGTGCAGATCGACGTCCCGGCGGACGTGAACCTGAGCTCGCACCGTGAATGGCTGCTGTTCCGCCCGCAGCGTGACTGGACCGTCAACGGCACCACCCACCCGGCTGGCTCCCTCCTCGCGGCCGGCTTCGAGGACTTCCTCGCCGGCTCCCGGGACCTCGCCGTGCTCTTCACGCCCGATCCGCACACCTCCCTGCAGTCCTGGAGCTGGACGCGGGACTTCCTGCTGCTGAACCTGCTCCGGGACGTGTCCTCGGAGATCCACGTCCTGGATCCGCGGCGCCCCGGCACGGACGCCGCCTGGGCCGCCACCGTGCTGGATGCCTGCCCGCCGCTGCACGACGTCAATGCCTTCGCGGTGGATGACGAGGACGACGCCGAAGGCTCGGACGACGACGGTACCGGCGGCGCCGCCTCGGTCGCCGAAGGCGAGGCGCCCGGCGCAGGGAACGACTTCTGGCTGGTGGCCACCGGCTTCACGACGCCGACGACACTGACCCGCGGGACACTCACCCGCGACGGCGGATCGGTGACCAGCACGCACGAGGTGATCCGGACCTCGCCGTCGTTCTTCGACGAGGCCGGCTACGAAGTCCAGCAGCACTTCGCGGCCTCCAGCGACGGCACGAAGGTTCCGTACTTCCAGGTGGCCGCCAGGGACCTGGTGCTGGACGGCCAGAACCCTACCCAGCTTTCCGGCTACGGCGGCTTCGAAATTTCGCGGACGCCGGCGTACAGCGGCGCGATCGGCCGCGCGTGGCTGGAGCGGCGGACCGCGGAGTCCAGCGGCGCAGAGGGCGAAGGCGCGCACCGCCGCGGCGGCGTCTACGTGGTGGCGAACATCCGCGGCGGCGGCGAGTACGGGCCGGACTGGCACCGCGCCGCGCTGCAGGGCAACCGTCACCGGGCCTATGAGGACTTCGCCGCCGTCGCGAAGGACCTGATCTCCCGCGGCGTCACGTCCCGTCAGCGGCTCGGCTGCGTGGGCGGCTCCAACGGCGGACTGCTGGTGGGCAACATGCTCACCCAGTACCCGGAGCTGTTCGGCGCCGTGTCCTGCGGGGTCCCGCTCCTGGACATGCGCCGGTACACCAAGCTGTCCGCGGGCTATTCCTGGATCGGCGAATACGGCGACCCAGACGTGCCCGAGCAGTGGGAGTTCCTGAAGACGTTTTCGCCGTACCACCTGCTCAAGGACAGCGTGGACTACCCGGAGACGTTTATTTGGACGGCGACTTCGGATGACCGGGTGGGGCCGGCCCAGGCCCGGAAGATGGCGGCCCGCATGCAGGCCATGGGCATCCCCAATGTCTGGTTCCACGAGGCGCTCGAGGGCGGCCACGCGGGGGCCTCGGACAACCGGCAGGCTGCGGCCCTGCAAAGCCGCAGCCAGCATTTCCTGTGGCGGGCCCTCGCCGGCCAGGAGGCCTGATTCCGCACCCCTGCCGCCGACAGCAACGCGGGGTCATATCCGGCCCATCCGGCGCCCCGTCATGGACCGGAAGTGACCCCGTGTTGTTCTGGAGCGGCCGTTTTGCACTGCGTGGCACCTTCTGCGTATCCTTGGTTGGCTAGTTAATAGCAATTGGAGACGTGCCAGAGCGGCCGAATGGGCTTCACTGCTAATGAAGTGTGGGGCACAACTCCACCGGGGGTTCAAATCCCCCCGTCTCCGCGTTTGGCCCCGGTCCTCGGACCGGGGCCTTTTGCGTTCCCGGGCGGATCAGGGCGGATCGACGTCGTTCGTTTTGGCGCTGGTCTGCCCCCGCGCCTTCACGTCCCGCCGCCTCGGCCCGTCCGGTGGCCGGACGCCTCACGCCCGCCGGCGGATCCGGATGGCAGGATAGGGCCATGTCGAGCACCACGGAATTTGACGCCATCATCGTCGGCGGCGGCCACAACGGACTGGCCGCGGCCGCGTACCTGGCCAAGTCCGGGCGGGACGTCCTGGTCCTGGAAAAGCTGGAACACGCCGGCGGCGCCGCGGTGTCCGCCCACGCGTTCGACGGCGTCGACGCCCGCCTCTCGCGCTACTCATACCTCGTCAGCCTCCTGCCGCGGCAGATCATCGACGACCTCGGCCTGCGCATCACGCTGGCGCGGCGGCGCTATTCCTCCTACACCCCGGACCCCGCGGACGGCAGCCGGGCCCTGCTGGTGGACAACGGGGACGAGGCCGCCACGGCCGCGTCGTTCGCCGCCGTCGGCGCTCCCGACGGCGAGTTCGGCGCCTTCACCGCGTTCTACGCCGCGTGCCGGCAGCTCACGGAGGCGCTCTGGCCCACCATGACCGCGCCGCTGCTGGCGCGGTCCGACGCGCGGGCCCTCGCCGCCCGGGCCGGGGCCGACGCGGCGTGGGAGGCCATGATCGAACATCCCATCGGACAGGCGATCCGCCGGGAGCTGGGCAGCGACCTGGTCCGCGGCGTGGTCCTAACGGATGCGCTGATCGGTACCTTCGCCCGGGCTGACGATGCGGACCTGCAGCAGAACATCTGCTTCCTCTACCACCTGATCGGCGGCGGAACGGGGGACTGGGACGTGCCGGTCGGCGGCATGGGCGCGGTCTCCGGCGAGCTGGAGAGGGCCGCGCGCGACGCCGGCGCGACCATCCTGACCTCCGCGGACGTCACCGCCGTCCGGCCCGGCGGCACCGTGGACTACCGCCACGGCGGCCAGGACCACTCGGCTTCCGCCCGGTGGGTGCTGTCCAATGTGGCGCCGGTGGTCCTCGACCGGCTGCGCGGCCGGCCTGCCGCGGACCTGCCAGCCGGCGCCGCTGCCGGCGCCAACCCGAACCATCGCCGCGAGGGCGCGCAGGTCAAGGTCAACCTCCTGCTCAAACGCCTCCCCCGGCTGCTGGACGGATCCGTGAGCCCCGAGGCCGCGTTCGGCGGGACGTTCCACATCAACGAGACCTGGTCCCAGCTCGATGCCGCCTACAGCACCGCCGCCGCCGGATGCGTGCCCTCGCCGCTGCCGTGCGAAATCTACTGCCACTCGCTGACCGACCCCAGCATCCTGTCCCCGGAACTGCAGGCCGCCGGCGCCCAGACGCTGACCGTCTTTGGCCTGCACGTCCCGGACCGGCTGGTCACGGCGGAGAACAACGGGGACCGCCGCGCCGAACTGCAGGCCGCCGTCCTGGCCTCCCTGAACTCCGTCCTGGCCGAGCCCGTCGAGGATCTGCTCCTGACCGATCCGGACGGGCGGCCCTGCATCGAAACCAAGACCACTTTGGACATTGAACGCGCCGTGGGGATGCCCCGCGGCAATATCTTCCACGGCGGCCTCGACTGGCCGTTCGTGGAAGACGGCGAACCGCTGGACACCCCGGCGCGCCGCTGGGGCGTGGCGACGGACGATCCGCAGATCCTGCTCTGCGGCTCAGGTGCCCGCCGCGGCGGCGCCGTCAGTGCCATCGGTGGACACAACGCCGCCATGGCCGTGCTGGAATCGGAACCACCCCGGCGCCATGGGTGAACCGGGCCGTGGAGACACGCGCATGAATGCCGTCCCGCGCGGCGCGGACCCTGCCGGGGGCAGCTGGAGCCCGCGGCTGGCCCTGCTGGTGGCCGCGACGTTCTTCATGGAGTTCCTCGACGGGACCGTCCTGACGACCGCCATACCCAGTATCGGCGCGGATTTCGCGGTGCCGGCCGCCGACGTGAACATCACCATGACCGCCTACCTGATGACGGTGGCGATGGGCATCCCGCTCAGCGGCTGGCTCGCGGAGCGGCTCGGTGCCCGCCGGGTGTTCTGTCTCGCCATCGCCGTCTTCACGGCCGCGTCGCTGCTCTGCGCCCTCAGCCAGGACCTGACCATGCTGACGCTAAGCCGTGTCCTGCAGGGTGCCGGAGGCGCCATGATGGTCCCGGTGGGCACGCTGGTGGTGCTCCGCGGCACCCCGAAGAAGGACCTGCTGCGGGCGACGGCCTTCCTCGTGTGGCCCGGGCTGCTGGCCCCGGTCCTCGCCCCGCTGGTGGGCGGGGCGCTGACGACCTACCTGTCCTGGCACTGGATCTTCCTGGTCAACCTCCCCCTGGGCCTGGCAGCCTTCCTGGCCGCGCTGCGCCTGGTGCCCCCAGTCCGCGGCGACAGCATGCGGCGCCTGGACTGGCTCGGACTGGTCCTGACCACGCTCGGGGTGGGATCCCTGCTGGTCGGCCTGGAATTGATGGGCGGCCGGGACTCCGGACTGCTGGCGGCCGCGGGGATCGCGGCGGGCCTGCTGTTCCTGGCCGCCGCGGCGGCCTGGATGCGGCGGACCAGCACGCCGCTGTTCAATCTGTCCGTCTTCGGCGCGCGGACGTTCCGCGCGACGGCCACGGGAGGCTTCGTGTACCGCCTGACCATCAGCGCGGTGCCGTTCCTGCTGCCGCTGATGTTCCAGGTCGGTTTCGGCTGGGACCCGCTGCGCGCCGGGGCAATGGTGTCGGCCGTGTTCGTGGGGAACATCGGGATCAAGCCCGCCACGACGCCCCTGATCCGGCGTTTCGGGTTCAAGCCCGTCCTGGTGTTCGCGTCGCTGGCCTCCGCGGCCACTTTTGCGCTGTGCGCACTGCTCGACACCGGCACGCCGGAACCGCTGATTGTCGCGGTGCTGGTGGCCAGCGGGGCGTTCCGCTCCATCGGGTTCTCGGCGTACGCGTCCGTGCAGTACGCCGACGTCGTCCCGGCCCAGCTGCCGTCCGCCAACGCCGTCTCCGCAACTCTCGTGCAGCTCGCCACCGCGGCCGGGATCGCGGTCGGGGCGCTCCTGCTGCGGATCTTCGAGGCAGGCAGCCGCGCGGGATCCGCCGGGCTCGCCGGTGATCCGGCGGCGCCGTTCCGGGCGGCGTTCCTGGCCATCGCGGTCCTGATGCTCCTGAGCACCCTGGACAGCCTGGCCCTCCCCCGCCACGCCGGCGCGGAGGTCAGCCGGCCTGGCCCAGCACCAGCGGCAGAACGGCGCCGGCACCCGCGAGCCTGAGGGCCCGCCCGGAGACGGTCAGGGTCCAGCGGCTGTCCACGAGGTCGTCCACCAGCATGACGCTCTGGCCACGGATTCCAGCCAGGGCCTCCTCCAGCTCCGGTCCCACCACCAGGCGGTCCCAGACGCCGGCGAGCCGGTAGGCGCTGTTCCCGCCGCGGCCGCCGGCGGGTCCGCCGTGATTGAGCTGCAGCTGGCCCAGATACGGGATGCGGCCGATCTCCGAGATCCCGCGGGCCAGGGAATCCACCAGCAACGGCTTGCCGCGGGAGGGCAGGCTGATGATCGCGGCAGGGCGGCCGGCCCCGCTCCAGCCCGCGGTCCGGGCATCTCCGGCGCCCCACTCCCGGAGCACCTGGACGCAGGCCTGCAGCATGCCCGGGTCCACGGGCCGGTCGGGCGCACCGGCGGCGAAGGCCTCCCGCAGGGCCCCGCCCCAGCCAAGGTCCGTCAGGCGGGCCAGCACCCGGCCGTCCGCGAGAGCCTCCTCCGGCTTGATCTTGCCCTTGACCGGCACGCCCAGGCGGTCCATGCCGCTGGGCCACTGCAGCCGCGGTTCCAGGGCGACGCCGGCCCGGCGCAGGGTCTGCCCGGCGGTCTCCGTGGCGTCCTCGGCGATGTCGGCGCGGAACCAGCGGCCCGCGCAGTTGTCGCAGCGGCCGCAGGCGCGGGCTGTTTCATCGTCCAGCACCGAGGTGATGTATTCCATCCGGCAGCCGGCCGTGTCCTGGTAGATGACCATCGAGTCCTGTTCATCCACCCGGGCCTCGGCGATCCGGCCGTACCGCTCGGCGTCGTAGTTCCACGGCTGTCCCGTGGAGCGCCAGCCGCCGCCGACGCGTTCGACGGCGCCGTCCACGGCCAGGACTTTCAGCAGCAGCTCCAGCGGGGTGCGGCGCAGGTCCACCCGGGCCTCGAGAGCCACCGTGGACACCGCCGTGCCTGCCTCGGCGAGGGCCGTCAGGACCGCGGCAGCCTTCTCCTCGGACGGCATGGACGCCGTGGCGAAGTACTGCCAGATGTCGCGGTCCTCGGATCCTGGCAGCAGCAGGACGTCGGCGTTCGCCGCGCCACGACCGGCGCGGCCCACCTGCTGGTAGTACGCCACCGGCGACGACGGCGCGCCCAGGTGCACCACGAAGCCGAGGTCCGGCTTGTCGAAACCCATGCCAAGGGCGGAGGTGGCCACGAGCGCCTTGACCTGGTTGTCCTTCAGGAGCTGCTCGGCGCGTTCCCGGTCCGCGGGGTCCGTGCGGCCGGTGTAGGCGAGGACCTCGTGCCCCGCCTCGGCCAGGAGGCGGGCGGTGTCCTCGGCGGCCGAGACCGTGAGCGTGTAGACGATGCCGCTGCCCTGCAGATCCTGCAGGTGGGTCAGCAGCCAGCCGAGGCGTTCGCGGGAATCGGGCAGGGTCAGGACACCGAGCCGGAGCGAATCCCGGCCCAGCGCGCCACGGATGGTGAGCACGTCCTTGCCGAGCTGTTCCTCGATGTCATGCACCACCCGGGAGTTGGCCGTGGCGGTGGTGGCGAGCACCGGGACGGTGTCCGGGAGCTGCGTGATGAGGTCCGCGATGCGCCGGTAGTCGGGGCGGAAGTCGTGGCCCCAGTCCGAGATGCAGTGGGCCTCGTCAATCACCAGCAGCCCGGTCCGGCGGACGAGCTCGGGCAGCTGGTTTTCCCGGAAGGACGGGTTGGTGAGTCGTTCCGGCGAGACCAGCAGGACGTCCACTTCATCTGCGGCGAGCTGCTCGCGGACGGTGTCCCAGTCCAGCTGGTTTGCGGAGTTGATCGCCACCGCCCGCACCCCGGCCCGCGCCGCGGCCGCGACCTGGTCCCGCATGAGGGCCAGGAGCGGGGACACGATCAGGGTGGGCCCGGCGCCGCGGCGGCGCAGCAGCAGGGAGGCGACAAAGTACACGGCCGACTTCCCCCAGCCGGTGCGCTGAACCACCAGGGCCCGCCTGCCGCCGTCGACCAGGGCTTCAATGGCCTCGAACTGGCCGTCATGGAACTCGGCTTCAGGATGGCCCACGAGCTCCCGCAGTACGTTCTGCGCCTGTTCCCGGGTCGAGGATGTGGTGCCGGCTAGGGCCGTGCTGGAAAGGGCGTTCTGGTTACTGGCCATTGCTTCAGTATCCCAGCCCCCTCCGACAGCCACGAAGCCGGTACCCGCTATGTGCACAATTCCGGGGCGGGGACCGGCCGGCGCGTCAGGGCCGCAACGTAAGATAAGACGCGTGACTACGGACAAGACAAAGACTTTTGACCTCTCGACCTCGTTCAAGGCCTACGACGTGCGCGGAATCGTGGGGCAATCCATCACCGCGGAGATCGTCGAAGCCGTCGGTGCCGCCTTCGTCGACGTCCTGGAACTCACGGGGCAGACTGTGTTGGTGGGCGGGGACATGCGCCCCTCCTCCCCCGAGTTCGCCAAAGCCTTCGCGAACGGCGCAGCCACCCGCGGCGCCAACGTCCAGCTGCTGGACCTGATCTCCACCGACGAGCTCTACTACGCGTGCGGGGCCCTCAACGCCGCCGGCGCCACGTTCACCGCGAGCCACAACCCGGCCGAATACAACGGCATCAAGATGGCCAAGGCCGGCGCCGTGCCGATCTCCTCCGAAACCGGGCTCATGGAAATCCAGGCCCGCGCCGAGGAGTACCTCAACGCCGGCGCCATCCCCGCGGCCGGCAGCACTGGCCTGATTGGTGTGCAGGACGTCCTCAAGGGCTACGCGGAGTACCTGCGCAGCCTCGTGGACCTGCGCGGTTCCCGGCCGCTGAAGGTTGTGGTGGACGCCGGCAACGGCATGGCCGGCCTCACCACCCCTGCCGTGCTTGGCGATGCCCTGCTGCCCAAGCTTCCGCTGGAGATCGTGCCGCTGTACTTCGAGCTCGACGGATCCTTCCCGAACCACCCGGCCAACCCGCTGGAGCCGGAAAACCTGCGCGACCTGCAGGCCGCCGTCGTCGAACACGGCGCGGACATCGGCCTGGCCTTCGACGGCGACGCCGACCGCTGCTTCGTGATCGACGAGAAGGGCGAGCCTGTCTCGCCGTCGGCCATCACCGGCATGGTGGCCCGCCGCGAAATCGCCCGCGCCCAGGGCCTCGGTGAAGACACGCCCACGGTCATCCACAACCTGCTGACGTCCCGCGCGGTTCCCGAACTCGTCGAACGCCACGGCGGCCGGGCCGTCCGCACCCGCGTGGGGCACTCGTTCATCAAGGCCGTCATGGCCGCGGAAGGGGCCATCTTCGGCGGGGAACACTCGGCCCACTTCTACTTCCGCGACTTCTGGAATGCGGACACCGGGATGCTGGCCGCCATGCACGTCCTCGCCGCCCTGGGCGAACAGGAGGGCCCGCTCTCCGAACTCGGCCGCGAATACGAGCCGTACCGGTCATCCGGCGAGATCAACTCGGAAATCGAGGACAAGGCCGCCGCGGTCGAGCGGGTCCGCAAGGACTTCCACGACGAGGACGTCGAGGTCGACTACCTCGACGGCAGCACCTTCATCGCCACCGACGGCAGCTACTGGTTCAACCTGCGCCCGTCCAACACCGAACCGTTCCTGCGCCTCAACGTTGAAGCCACGGACGCCGCCACCATGGAACGCGTCCGCGACCGCGTCCTGGCGCTGGTCCGGGGCTAGCGGTGGCAGTACATCCGGAAGAATCCGCCAACACCGGTTCCTGGCGCGAGTCCGTGCCGGACGCCAGCGCCACGGATCTGGAGAACCTGCTCGGCACCGGCGTCGGTGCCGCGCAGGAGCAGCTGGAACGCAACGGCGGCTTCCTGCCCTTCGCCCTGGTGGTGCAGAACGACGGCGAAGTCCGGCTGGTGGCCGTGACACCCGCGGACGCGAGCGACGGATCGGATGCCGACTTCGACGCGGACGCCATGATCCGGGACCTCCACGAGTTGCTCCGGCAGCACCGGGAGGAGTTCCGGGCCGCCGCCGTCGTCTGCGACATCACGCTGCTCGAGGAAGACTCTGACGCCATCCACGTCGCGGCAGAGCACCAGGACGGCTCCCTGTTCGCCGCCGTGCTGCCCTACGCCGCGAACTCCGGGACGCACGAACTCGAGTTCGGCCAGCTGGCCGCCGATACCAACGAGCCCGCCGTCTGGGTGGACTAGACCGCCCTTAGGCTGGGGATATGAAGATCAATGCGTTCGCCGATGTGAGCCTTCGCGCTTTGCTGGTGCTCGCGGCCGCTCCGGACGGCGGGCTCCTGACCACCCAGAGCATCGCCGACGCCGTCGGCACGCCGTACAACCACGTCAGCAAGGCGATGGCGAAGCTGCGCGCATTGGGCCTGATCGACGTCGAACGCGGCCGCAACGGCGGGTCCCGGCTGAGCAGCGCCGGCCGGACCGCAACGGTGGGCCAGCTGCTGCGGCAACTGGACACCCGCCTGGACCCGGCCGACTGCATCGCCACGGGCGGGACGTGCCCGCTCATTACCGAATGCCGGCTCCGGGCCGCGCTGGCCCGGGCCCGCGAAGCCTTCTACGCCGAACTCGACGGGATCGTCATCGCGTCGCTGCCGACCTCCCGGCAGATGGCGCCCGTCTTTGCGGCGATTGGGCTGCGCCCGGGCCTTTGAGCGGCCCAGCAGATGTGGGCCGTTGTCCGGCGGAAATCCGGCCCAATCTGGGGAAAACCTTTGGTTTGGCGTCCAACGCCCTTCCTGGCGGCCTGGCAGTTCCTCACCCTTCCCGGCATGACATTTACGAACATGGGCACCACAGGTTCCTTCTCCGGCAGCGACATTTGCCACTGACACCCGCCTGCTCCCGCCGCCGCCACGCCCGGAATCCCGTCGATTTGGAATAGATTTCTACGCAGTGTAGAACTGAGGCATAGATATTTGTATTTGAAATGCAAGTATCGCCGCGGACCCGGCTGAAGACGCCGGGCCACTATCTCAGGAGTCAACATGCTCTCGGACAAGTCCTTCCCCGTCATCGAGGCCACCCTGCCGCTGGTCGGTTCCCGGATCGGGGCCATCACCCCCAAGTTCTACGCCCGCCTCTTCGCCGCCCACCCCGAACTGCTGGACGGCCTGTTCAGCCGCTCCAACCAGCGCTCGGGCAATCAGCAGCAGGCCCTGGCCGGGAGCATCGCCGCTTTCGCCAGCCATCTGGTGAACAACCCGGACACCCTGCCGGAGACCGTGCTGTCCCGGATCGCGCACCGCCATGCTTCCCTCGGCATCACCGAACCGCAGTACCAGGTGGTCTACGAGCACCTCTTCGCTGCCATCGCCGAGGACCTGGCCGAGGTCATCACCCCGGAAATCGCCGAGGCATGGACCGAGGTCTACTGGCTCATGGCGGACGCCCTCATCAAGCTCGAGAAGGGCCTCTACGCCGCACAGGCCAACGCCAAGATGTGGACCCCCTGGAAGGTTGCCGCCAAGACCCCTGCCGGCACCGGCTCCATGACCTTCACCCTGGAACCGGCCGACGACACCCCCATCACCGCGGCGCTGCCGGGCCAGTACGTCAGCGTCAAGGTCACGCTTCCGGACGGGCTCCGCCAGGTCCGCCAGTACTCCCTCTCCGGCGACGCCGGCACCAGCCGCAGCTTCACCACCAAGCTCGACGACGGCGGCGAGGTCTCCCCCGTGCTGCACAACAACGTTGCCGTGGGCGACGTCATCGAAATCTCCAACCCCTTCGGCGAAATCACGCTCAAGGAGGGCGACGGCCCCGTGGTCCTGGCCTCGGCCGGCATCGGCTGCACGCCCACGGCATCCATTCTGCGCTCCCTGGCCGAGTCCGGCTCGGACCGCCAGGTCCTGGTCCTGCACGCCGAAAGCACCCTGGACAGCTGGGCGCTCCGCTCCCAGATGACGGACGACGTCGAACGCTTGGACGGCGCCGACCTGCGGCTCTGGCTCGAGCAGCCCGAAGCCGGTTCCAACGCGGGCTTCATGACCCTGCGCGAGGTGGACCTCCCGGCCAACGCCTCGCTGTACCTGTGCGGCCCGCTGCCGTTCATGAAGAACATCCGCAACGAGGCCATCAACGCCGGCATCCCGGCCACGAAGATCCACTACGAGGTCTTCGGCCCGGATATCTGGCTCGCCAGCTAAAACACTCATCGGTTGCTCCGCAACGGCCCTTTTGAGAGGTCAAAAGGGCCGTTGCGGAGCAATCGGTTGGAGTTCGACGGTTCCCGGACGGGAAGTCAGCCCGCCGACGGCACTCCGGTGATCGCGTGGCCGAAGCGCAGGAGGTTGCCGGGGTCGTACGTGGACTTCGCCGACCGCATCCGCTCGTAGACCGCGGGCGTCCAGGCCCTGGCCCGGTCCGCCTCGTCGCCCGGTGCGCCATGGAAATTGACCAGCGTGTACCCGGTGGAGTGGGGAGCCATCGCGGCCAGGATCCCGCTGATGGAGGCCGCTACGGCCTCGGCAAGGGGCGGCACCTTGAACCCGACGAGGAACAGCAGGAACGCCGCGTCCCGCCCCGACACGGCGTCCGGCAACGCATCCGGCACTGCAGCGGTCCGGGCCAGCGCGCCACCGAGCGGCCGGACCTCCACCAGCAGCAGCGGGCAGTCCGAGCCGTCCCCGGTGAGCTCAAGCAGGTCAGCCACCGTCTCTTCGCCGAAATCCTTCAGGAGCGCGCCGCCGTCCATGAAGGGCAGCGGGTCCGCCGGGTCCATGTGGATCTGGTCGACGTCGAGGTAGCTCATGGGCCCGGCCGTGTCCATCAAGGGGGTCGAGACCGCCCGCATCGGGGCAAGCAGCGCGTCTCCGGCCTCGCGCTTGCCCAGGAACGCAAAACGCAGGTGCACGACGAACTGGTTCCGCAGCGGCTCGGGAACGAAGTCCATGTCCGGAAGCCGCAGCAGGGAGATCGAGGGTGAGGCATCCTCGGGCAGCGTGGGCAGCCAGTGACGGAAGGCAGCCAGGACGGTGGCCGCATCAGCCCCGGGATAGATGATGCCGCCGCCGTAGAAATCACTGAACGGAAAGAGATTGAACTCGAGGGCGGTCACGATCCCCAGGTTGCCCTTGCCGCCGCGCATCAGTGCAAACAGCTCGGCCTCGGCGTCGGCGTCGATCCGCCGCAACGCGCCGTCGGGTGTGACAATCTCCATGCTGCGGACATGGTCCGCCGCGAAGCCGTGGGCGCGGCCGAGCACGGGCAGCCCGCCGCCCAGCGTGTAGCCAACGACGCCGACGTCCGTGCTGGAGCCGTGCAATCCGAGGAGCCCGTGCGGCACGCTGGCCTCCAGGAGGGTGCGCCACTTCACCCCGGCGCCGACGCGTGCGGTGCGTTCCTCCGGATCGATCTCCAGGTCCTGCAGCCGGCGCGTGTTGATGAGCAGGCCGCCATCGATCGCCGATTCGGCGCCGTGCCCGGTTGACTGGACGGACACGGGAAGCCTGCGCTCGGCCGCCCATTTCACCGCGGCCACGACGTCCCGGGCATCTGCGGCCCCCAGAACGACGTCGGGCCGGTGCACCGTTGCGACGTTGAAGGCGAACGTCTCCTCCGCGAATTCGGGGCTGTCCGGCAACGCGACCGGACCGCTGACAGTACTGGACAAGGCATCGATGTCGTCGTTGACAAGCATGAGGAACTCCTGAATCTCGCTTACGGCGAGCAGGTCGGGGGCGCGGCCGCACCCGCCCGGAATGCCCCCAGCGCACGCTCCAATCGGCGGCCGGCCCGGCTGATGGAATGCGGACAAGCCTAGGGATCCGGCCGGACGCGGCCTAGGGACCTAAGTCCCGGCGTCACGCACCCAACGAAAACGGCGGCCCCGCATCTTCAAGAAGATGCGGGGCCGCCGTCCCTATTGCACTGTTATTAGGTGCTGTTGAGCCGGCTGCTACTGCTCGGCAGCCATGCGCTCCTTCAGTCCTGCGAGTTCGGCGCGCAGGGCCTCGGGCAGCGAACTGCCGAAGTTGGCGAACCACTCCTCGATCGAGGCCAGCTCGGTGGTCCACTCCGCGGGGTCGACACGGACGGCCTCTTCGACCTGGGCCGGGGTCATGTCCAGGCCCTTGAGGTCGATCGCGTCAGCGGTGGGGACGAACCCGATGGGGGTCTCCACGGCGTCCGCCTTGCCTTCGAGGCGTTCGATGGCCCACTTCAGGACGCGAGCGTTGTCACCGAATCCGGGCCAGGCGAATCCGCCCTCGGAATTGCGGCGGAACCAGTTGACCAGGAAGATCTTGGGCAGCCGCTCCGGGTTAGCCTTCGCGGACAGGTTGACCCAGTGGTTCAGGTAATCGCCAGCGTCGTAGCCAATGAAGGGCAGCATGGCCATCGGATCCCGGCGGACAACGCCGACGGCACCGGCTGCCGCGGCTGTGGTCTCCGAAGACAGGGTGGAGCCCATGAAGATGCCGTTGGACCAGCTGCGCGCCTCGGTGACCAGCGGGATGGTGGTCTTGCGGCGGCCGCCGAACAGGATCGCGGAAAGCTCCACACCGTCCGGGTTGTAGTACTCCTCGGCAAGCATGTCGATCTGGTCAATCGGCGTGCAGAAGCGGGAGTTCGGGTGGGCTGCGGGCTTGTCCGAATCCGGGGTCCAGGAGTTACCCTGCCAGTCGGTCAGGTGCGCGGGCACCTCGTCGGTCATGCCCTCCCACCACACACCGCCGTCGTCCGTCAGGGCGACGTTGGTGAAGATGCTGTGGCCCTTGGCGATGGCGCGCATCGCATTGGGGTTGGTGCCCCAGCCGGTGCCCGGAGCCACGCCGAACAGGCCGGCTTCGGGGTTGACGGCGCGGAGCTCGCCTTCCTTGCCGAACCGCATCCAGGTGATGTCGTCCCCGAGGGTTTCGACTTTCCAGCCCTCGATGGTCGGATCCAGCAGGGCGAGGTTGGTCTTGCCGCAGGCCGACGGGAAGGCGGCGGAGATGTAGTAGTTCTTCTGCTCCGGCGAGGTCAGCTTGAGGATGAGCATGTGCTCGGCAAGCCAGCCTTCGTCGCGTGCCATCACCGAAGCGATGCGCAGGGCGTAGCACTTCTTGCCGAGCAGGGCGTTGCCGCCGTAGCCAGAGCCGAAGGACCAGATGGAGCGCTCCTCCGGGAAGTGGACAATCCACTTATCCGGGTTGCAGGGCCACGGGACATCGGCCTGGCCGGGGGCCAGCGGGGCGCCCAGGGAGTGCAGGGCGGGGACAAAGAACGCGTTGGTCGCGGTGATCTTGTCCAGGACCTCGGTGCCGATGGTGGCCATGATCCGCATGGACGCGACAACGTAGGCGCTGTCGGTGATCTCGACGCCGAACTTGGGGTCCTCGGCGTCGAGGTGGCCCATCACGAAGGGGATCACGTACATGGTCCGGCCGCGCATGGAGCCGGCGAACAGGCCGTGCAGCTTTTCCTTCATCTGCGCCGGGGCCATCCAGTTGTTGGTGAAGCCGGCATCGTGCTCCTTCTCGGAGCAGATGAAGGTCTGCTCTTCGACGCGGGCCACGTCGGCGGGGTCGGAGAAGGCCGCGAACGACTTGGGGAAGAGGTCCTCGTTGAGGCGGGTCAGGGTGCCGGCGGCAACGAGCTCGTCTGTCAGCCGGGTGTTTTCCGCTTCCGACCCGTCAACCCAGTAGATCCGGTCCGGCTGGGTCAGTTGAGCTACCTCTTCTACCCATGCCAGCAGACCGGCATGTGTGGTGGGTGCTTTTTCAAGCAACGGCAGTCGCGCCAGATCTCCCATTACGGTTCCCTTCCTCGGGTTCAGTGGTGTGTCCTAAATGCTAGGGCTCGGCAGGGGGCCCATTTCGGGCCCGGACGTGGGATGACCGGGGCGGAGTAAATCAAAAACCGCGGAAATACAAGGAACTGGCCCACCACTATCCTAACTTTTTGTGACTAAGGTCACGTAGACCGGTCTAGTCGGCTAAATTACACCCGCCTCGATTTGTAACTGGGCCCGGGCTCGCGTAAAGTAATTCGAGGTTCGGGGGAAGAGAAGTTCTCCAAGAGCCGAGAATGCGCCCATAGCTCAGCTGGATAGAGCGTCTGTCTACGGAACAGAAGGTCAGGGGTTCGAATCCCTTTGGGCGCACAGATGAAGATCCGCCCCGGTTCGCCGGGGCGGATCTTTTGCTTTAACGGCCGGGTGCCTTAGGCGCCAGGGTGCCGGATGTCTTAGGCGCCAGGGTGCCGGGCCGGAGCGGCCCGGCAGCAGGGCTCAGGCCGTGGTCCGGACGATGATGTTGCGGATGTCGTCGAAATGCGTGCTGAGCCGCTCGGAGGCGAGGGCCTTGTCCGCCGTTGCGACTGCCTCATAGATCCCCCGGTGCACTGCGGCCGTTGCCTGCAGATCGACGGCGTACGGTCCGCCGAGTTCGAGGTGGATCCGGCGGTAGACCTTCCAGAAGACGTCCATCAGGCTGATCAGCAGGTCGTTGTTCAGCGGCTCGAAAAGCCTGCGGTGGAACTCGGCGTCGGCCTCAATAAAGGGCTCCCCCGCGGCAGCCAGCGCTTCCATCCGGTTCACGGACTCCTCCACGGCGGCCAGCTGTTCGGCGCTGATCCGGTCCATGGCGGCGCCAACCAGACCGGATTCGAGTGCTTGCCGGACCTCCACGAGCTGCAGGGCTTCCTCACCTTGGTGGCGCAACGACAGCCGGGCGCGGAAGGTGAGCCCGTCGGTCAGGGCCTCGAAATTGCTCGGCGCCACGAACATGCCGAATCCGTGGCGGATCTCAATGACGCCCAGCGCCTGGAGCGCCTTCAAGGACTCCCGCAGGGTGTTGCGGCCGACGCCGAGTGCCGCGGTCAGCTCGTTCTCGGTCGGTAACGGGTCGCCGGGAACCAGGTCGCGCTCCAGAATCAGCTCCAGGATGTCCGACTGGAGCGCCCGGAGCCGGGCCTGGGCGCTGAACCTCGCCAGCCGTATGGCCGGTCCTGTTGTCATGTTGCGTGCGGCCATGGCCGCCTCCTCCCCCAAGTATGGTCCCAACAGTATCGACCGTCCCCCGTCCTGCAAAGGGTTCGGCCCGGCACATTACGCCGGAACCCCGCATCGCGGCAACCCGGAGCTCCCCCCGGATCCGGCCATGGCCCCGGCGTAGGCTGGTGCCATGACGGCACAGATTGAGCGGGAATTCGATGTCATTGTGATCGGCGCCGGGGCCGTGGGCGAGAATGTGGCGGACCGCGTGGTCCGCGGCGGCCTGACAGCAGTGCTCATCGAGGCGGAGCTGGTCGGCGGCGAGTGCTCGTACTGGGCGTGCATGCCTTCGAAGGCGCTCCTGCGGCCGGGCACTGCGCTGCATGGCGCGCAGACGGTTCCCGGCGCCCAGGAGGCGGTCACCCGCACCCTTGATCCGGCAGCCGTGCTGAAGCGCCGGGATTACTTCACCTCGAACTGGCAGGACGACAGCCAGGTCAAGTGGGTGGAGGACACAGGCATCGAACTGATCCGCGGCCACGGCTGGATCACCGCCCCGCGGCACGTCGAGGTGGCCGGGGCGGACGGCAACAGCTACGCGCTCACGGCCCGGCACGCCGTGGTGGTCGCCACAGGCTCCGCCCCAAACCAGCCGCCGGTTGAGGGGCTTCACGACGTCGAGTACTGGACCACCAGGGAGGCGACCTCAGCCCGCGCGGTTCCCGCGCGGCTTGCGGTCCTCGGCGGCGGCGTTGCCGGCGTCGAACTCGCGCAGGCCTATGCCCGGCTGGGTTCGTCCGTGACGCTCGTGGCCCGTAGCGGGCTGCTGGGTGTTTTCCCGGAGCAGGCCGCGGACCTGGTCGCTGCCGGCCTGCGCGCCGATGGCGTCGACCTCCGCCTGCACACTGGTACGCGGAGCGTGCATGAGAACGACGACGGCTCCCTCACCGTCGTGCTCGACGGCGGCCCCAAAAGCAGCCCCAAGGACGGCCCGGGCGCCGGGACCGCTGACGGCACGGCCCATGGCGCCACAATCACGGCGGACAAGCTGCTTGTCTCCACCGGCCGGCACCCCGCCCTTGAGGGACTCGGCCTGGACAGCGTCGGCCTCTCGGCACCCGAGGGCGGGACGCTGCGGCTCACCACCGATTCCACCGGACTAGTCCACCACGCCACCGAGAACGACGCGTCCGGCAACCCGTGGCTCTACGCCGCCGGCGACGCCGCCGGACGGGCCATGCTGACGCACCAGGGCAAGTACGGTGCCCGGGCCACCGGAGACGCCATTGCCGCCCGGGCCAGGGGTGAACTCCGCGGCGAGCCGGCACCGTGGAGCCGCTTTGCCCAGACGGCCTATGAGCACGCGGTGCCGAACGTGGTGTTTACCGATCCGGAACTGGCGAACGTCGGCCGGACCATGGCGCAGGCGGAGAAAGACGGCTTCCGGGCCTCCGCCGTGGAACTCCCCATCCAGGTGGCCGGTTCCTCCCTGCACGCCGAACACTACGAAGGGTGGGCGCAGCTGGTCATCGACGAGGACCGCAAGGTGCTGCTGGGCGCCACGTTCGCCGGCCCGGATGTCGCTGAACTCCTGCACGCGGCCACCATTGCGGTGGTGGGGGAAGTCCCGCTGGACCGGCTGTGGCACGCCGTGCCCTCTTATCCGACCATCAGCGAAGTCTGGCTCCGCCTGCTGGAGGTGTACGGCCTCTGACCGGCCGGGGACGGGCCACCGGCGCCACGGCACCGCCTGAAGACGTGGCCACCGGCCAAGGACGTGACCCCCGGCTAAGCCTGAAGCGGCCGGCGGCGGCACGTCTCGTTCATCACACCGCAGGCAGTCTATTTGAACTGACCGGTCAGTTTAGTTAGCCTTGAGTGGACATCGTTTTCTGCGAAAGGCCCGCTTTGCTCTGCGTACACCAGCTTTCCGTGACCGGCCGGCGGGATGACCTGCTGCCGCCCACCTCGCTGGAGGCCGCACGCGGTGGCCTCCTGCTCGTCGAGGGTGTCCGCCAGGACCAGCGCACCGCCCTGGCCCTGGCCCTGAGCGGGCGCATGAAGCCATCCGCCGGCACCGTGGGCTGGGACGGAAGTGCCCGGATCAAGGACCTCCGGCAGGCCAGCAGCGTGGTCGACTCCCCGGGCGTCAACGAACCCGAACAGCACCTGAGCGTCCGCGACCTCGTCACCGAGGATCTGGCCCTGGTGCCGCGCCGCCACCGCAGTGCCGCACGCAGTACACCCTGGCTCAGGCTCAACGGGTTCGAAGACATCGCGGGGCTGTGGACCGAGCAGCTGCCGGCGGGACGGCGGATCGAGCTCCTCACGGCGCTTGCCCTCGCCAACCCGGACACCGGCCTCCTCGTGGTGGACTCCCCCGATCGGCACAGCGGCGACCCTGCCGACTGGCTGCCGCGGCTGCAGGAACTGGCGCACGACGCCGGGCGGCCGCTCGCCGTCGTCGCCACCGTCACCCGCATCCCGGAGGGCTGGTCCGGACCCTCCGCCGTAATCGGCAATGCGCTCGCATCCGAAACCCTCCCGACAGAACCCCTCTCCCCCGAAACCGAGGACGCAAAGTGACTGTGCTGCGGCTGGCCCGCTCCGAGCTCAAACGAATGACCGGCGGGCTGCTGCCCAAGCTGACCATCCTGGCCCTGGCCCTGGTCCCGCTGCTTTACGGCGCCGTGTACCTCTACGCCAACTGGGATCCGTACGGCAAGCTGAACCAGATCGACGCAGCGCTGGTGGTCCAGGACTCCGGTGCCACAGCCGCCGACGGCACGCGGCTGGAGGCCGGCCGGAAGGTCGCCGAGTCCTTGGTGGACGGCCACGTCTTCAACTGGAAGACGGTCGCCAGCACCGAGGAGGCCGACCAGGGCGTCAGCAACGGCACCTACGCGTTCGCCCTGAAAATCCCGCAGGACTTCTCCGCGAACCTGGTCTCCCCCGGCAGCTTCGACGCCGCCAACCAGGCCATGCTCAATGTCACCACCAACGATGCCAACAACTATCTCCTGAGCACCATCGTGGACAAGCTGACCACCGCGGTGCACACCACGGTCGCCAAGGAGGTGGGCGAGGAGACCGCCAACCAGCTCCTCACCGGATTCGGCACCATCCACACGCAGATGCTCAAGGCCTCCGACGGTGCGGGCCAGCTCGCCGACGGCGTCGCACGGCTCCACGAGGGCACCGTGACCCTGCACCAGGGCACCGGCGAGCTCAAAACCGGCGCCACCGAGCTCTACAACGGCGAGCTCAAGCTCCGCGACGGCGCCGCTTCGCTCAGCGCCGGGGCCGGCCAGCTCAGCAGCGGCCTCACGCAACTCAAGGACAAGACCGCAGCCCTGCCCGCCAACGCACAGCAACTGGCCGACGGCGCCGCGCAGGTGGCGGCCGGCAACGCCGCGCTCAACACCGCGTTTAACAACACAGTGCAGGCGATCCCCGGGCAGCTTGCCGCCGCGCAACAGGCCGCGCAGCAAGCCGCCGCGCAGGCTCAACAGAGCAGGGTCGTGGCGTCCACCGGCCGCCTGGTCGCCGCCGGCGTTCTCACCCAGGAGCAGGCCGACAAGGTGGTGGCCGACGTCGACGCCACCCCCGTGCCGCCCACGGCTTCCGCGGCCGCTTCCTCTGCAGCTGCCGCCTCCGGCGCCAAACTGCAGGCCGCCGCGGCGCAGGTCCAGAAGCTGTCCGACGGTTCCGCCGCCGTCAGCGCCGGCGCCTCGCAGCTGGCGGGCGCCGCACCCGCCCTCAGTGACGCCGTCGCCAAGGCCTCCGCGGGGGCGGACCAGCTCGCCGGTGGTTCGGCAGCCCTCGCCGCCGGCCAGCAGAACGCCGTCGACGGCGCCGGCAGGCTCGTACAGGGTGCGCAGAAACTCGACGACGGCGCGGCGCAGCTGGAGAGCGGTGCGGCGACGGCATCCGACGGCGCGGGAACGCTCGCCGCGGAACTCGCCAAGGGCGCCGGCAAGGTCCCCAACCCCGACGACGCCCAGAAAAACAGCCTCTCCAAGGTCATGGCCGATCCGGTGGCCGTCAGCAATGTCTCGCAGGCCAAGGCCGGGTCCTACGGCGCCGGGCTGGCACCGTTCTTCCTGACGCTGGCCCTGTGGATCGGCATCTTCATGCTGGTGCAGGCGATGCGCCCGGTCACCCAGCGGGCGCTGGCCTCCAATGCACCGGCCTGGAAGATTGCCGCCGGCGGCTGGCTTCCGTTCCTGGCGGTCTCTGCCGTGCAGGCGAGCCTGCTGACCCTGGTGGTGGACGTGGGACTCGGGCTGGACCCCGCCCACCCGGTCCTCATGTGGTTCCTCATGCTGGCGGCCGCGATGGCGTTCAGCGCAATCATCCAGGGCGTGGTGGCGCTGCTGGGCTCGCCCGGCAAACTCGTGGTGCTTATCCTGCTGGTGCTGCAGCTGGTGTCCTCCGGCGGCACTTTCCCGTGGCAGACCACGCCCGAACCGCTGCACGTGGTGCACCAGATCCTGCCGATGGGCTACGTGGTCAGCGGCATGCGGCACCTGATTTACGGTGCTGACCTGGCACTTATCCTGCCCACCATGCTGGGCCTGGTTGGCTACACTTTGCTGGGACTGGCAATGTCGACCGTTGCCGTCCGGAAGAACAAATACTGGACTCTCAAGACCCTGAAACCGGAGATCGCCGTATGACCACCAGCCCCAGCGGCGGCAGCCGGGCAGGCTCCGGGGACGCCGGGAAGAAGCTCCGTCCCGCCCGCACGAACGCCACGAAGCAGAAACTGTTCGAGGCGTCCATGGAACTGATCGGCGAGCGCGGCGCGGCGGGCGTGACGGTGGACGAGATCGCCACGGCAGCCGGGGTGTCCAAGGGCACGGTGTATTACAACTTTGGCAGCAAGTCGGACCTGATCGCCCAGCTGCTGCGCCACGGCGTGGACATCCTCCTGGCGCGGCTGCTGAGTGTCCGCGACGGCTCCGCCGACCCCCTCGCCGCCATGGAGGAGATGATCGGCCAGGCCATGGACTTCATGGCCGAGTACCCGTCCTTCGCCCGGCTTTGGGTCAGCGAAAGCTGGCGCACCCCGAGCGAATGGCAGGACACCTTCGCCGAGCTCCGCGGGCGCCTGCTCGCGGTGATCGGCTCTGCCATCGACAGCGTCGCCGCCGTCTATCCCGTGGATTCCGCAGTTTCCCGGGGCAGCCTGGAAACGGCAATCTTTGGGGCCTGCTTCGTGGTCGGACTGGACCGCCAGACGTACAACCCGGAGCGGACGAGGGAGCAGAGTGTGGCCGCAATCATGGCCTCCATGCGCGGCTACGTCGTGAAGCAGCCGCCTGCTCAGGCATGATTGTTCACATGCGTCACATGGGTACCAACGGGAAAGTCGCCATCGGCGCGTTTCTCACTGCCCTGGCACTTCTGGTCCTGACCGGAATTACCCTGCAGGAGTGGGTGCTGGTGTGGTTTGTCGGGGCGGCCGCGACGGCCTATGTGGCCTGCGTGGCGGAGGTGGTGGTCCGGCGCCGGCACAAGACTTTGGCCGCGAGCGGGATAGGCAGCATCCTCTTTATCGCGTTCGGGGTCGCTTTCCTGCGCCAGTGGGGGCTGGCCTTCAACCCCGATCCCGACGCCCTGTCCACACGTGTCGATTCCGAGCATCCGGATTTGTACTTCTACCTGGCCGCGGCCGCGGGAGCCGTCACTTTGCTGTTGCTGTTCGCTGGCACCGTTCTGCCCGGCAGGAGCCGCGGCCGGCGTTCCCCGGGCCGGGCTCCGCGCCGCCGCCCGGCGCCCGCCGCACGGGGCGCAGGGGCCAGGCCTGCGATTCCGCGGCCTGCCGCACCGCGGCCGACGCCGAGAGGAACCGCCGCGCGCCCGGCGGCTCCGCGTACGGCTGCTCCGCGGGCCACTGCCCGGCCCGCGGCCAAGTCACCGGCGAAGACACCGGCCAAGTCGCCTGCCCCCAAATCACCAGCCCGGGCCACAACCCGCCGCTGAGTCCCGCGCATCACCACCCGGCGGAGGTTCAGCACAGGATTTTCCGCCTGGAGCCAGCTCAGGAGTTCAGCCCCGGAGTTCAGTTCAGAGGTTTCGAGGCTTCTCTTCCCGCGGGGTGGCATCCGGGCCCGGGGCGGTGTCGGTCCGGGTTACGTCCTCGCGGCTGCGCTGGTCGGCTGACACTTGCTGGCCGGACGCTTGCTCGCCGGAAGTCACTTGCTGGCCGGGCGTTTGCTGGCCGGGGACGTGGCTGCCCGTTGCGGGCTCGGCGGCGGCCCTTTCGGCGCGCAAATCCCCTCGGGTCGGCATCTGCCCGCTGTCGCCGCCGCGTTCAGATGTGACTACGTCAGGGTCCACTTCGTCGGCTTTGCGCAGTTGCTCCTGCGCGCCGGAGCGGACGCTTTCGGCCTCTTCCTGGCGCTTGCGGGCTTCCTGCCGCAACCGCTCGGCCTCGAGGTCGGCCTCCTGCGCGTCGGCCTCGGCACGGACCGCCTTGGCGTCGCGTTCCCGCGCAGCGAATTCGTCGGCCTTGGCCTGTTCACGCATCTCGGCCGCACGGTTCCGGTCCGCGGCCACCTTGCGTTTGCGGCTGACCATGACCGCCACCGCTACGATCGCGAGCACCACGACGATGCCGACGATAATTCCTATGAGCTGCCCTGAATCCACGTTGATCACCTTTTCTCCGGGTTGCAACAGATGCCCCAAAACCACTGGAAAAAACCACATGACTAGACAGCATCAGTAAACCGCAGATCGGCCTCGGTTGCTATGGATTCCGCAGCCCTCCCCGGGCGGACCTGCGGTTATTTGGCGCGGGGGACCTTGAAATGGGTCAGCTTGGCGTCCTGTCCGTCCAGTTCGGCCCAGGGCTTTTCCGTTTCCAGGATGGTCAGTCCGCTGGTCGGATAGCGCGTGGCGGCATCCATGTAGGCATCATGGTCGGAGTCACGCGACGCCAGATGCATGGCCAGGTCCTGCACCCCGGGCATGTGGGAAATCACCATGAGGGTGGTGACGGTGTCCGGGACGTGGTTGATGACGGCCAGCATGCGCAAGGCGGAGGCGGCGTACAGCCCATCCTCGAGCTTGGGCGTCGGCGCCTTGTCTCCGAGGGCGTGGCACACCCACGTGCAGGTCTGGCGGGTCCGCAGGGCGCTGGAGCAGAGGATGAAATCAGGGACCACGCCGTGCTTGAGCAGCCACTTCCCGGCGACTGGGGCGTCCTTGTGGCCGCGTTCTTCGAGCGGCCTTTCGTGGTCGGCAACCCCGCCGGGCCAATCGGACTTGGCGTGCCGCATGATCACCAGCCGTTTGATGTGATGCGCGCTCATGCCCCAATCCTAGTGCGGCGGCTGGCCCACGGGCGCGCATCCCACCAGCGTCCGCTCAGTCTTCAAGGACAAAAGTCACTTCCAGCACGACGTGCCAGGCAACGACGGCGCCGTCGCTGATTTCGACCTTTTGTTCCTTCACCCACGCCCCCGTGACATTGCGAAGGGTCTTATTGGCCCGGTCGATGCCCTCCTTGATGGCGGCATCAAACGAGGTCTTGGAGTTCGCGCTCAGGGTAGTAATCCGTGCAACAGACATGTTTTCCTCCCAATTGTCGGCTCAACGGTCACACCCTACGCCGCACCCCCAAAAGGCAACAGAGTCCACCCAAATCCACCCCCGGCGGCGGCTTCGCCGGATTTGGGGCCGAGCTTGCGAGGTTAGGGGGACGGCGGGAAGGGGCGAGCGCAGGCGCCGAGGGATCGTGCCGCGAAAGCGAAAGCGCCCGCTCCCTAAGCAGGGGACGGACGCTTTGCGTGAAGCTAAGGCTAGATCGAGTATTCCGGAGCGGCCCAGACAACCACTTCGGGGTGCTCGTAGAACCGGTAGCCCTGGCCGCGCACGGTGCGCACGGTGTTGGCGAGGCGGCCGAGCTTGGAACGCAGGCGGCGGATGTGGACGTCGATGGTCCGCTCGTTCGGGACCTCTTCGGCATTCCGCCACAGGCCTTCGAGGAGCTCGTCGCGGCCCACGGTGCGGGTGCCGTTCTCCACGAGGTAGTTCAGGAGCTCGAATTCCTTGAACGTGAGGTTCAGGGATTCGCCGTCGAGGTGCACCTCACGGCGGGCGAGGTCGATCAGCACCCCGGAAGGCCGCGGATCCTGCGGCTGCTGCAGGCGGGCGGTCTCGGTGCGCTGGCGGGCCCCCGCGGTGGGGTCACCGAAGGTCGAGCGGACGACGTCGAGGGCGGAACCCGGGGCACTGGCAGGCGCGACGGCGACGGCGGCATAGCTTTCGGCGCCGGCCACGAGCGACTGTGCGTAGGCCCGGATCTCCTGGGCAAGCTTGGCGATGGATGTGCCGGCTGCAGCCGCGGTTTCCTCGTCGATGCCCATGTACAGCACGAAACCGCGGGCGACGTTGTCGCTCGGGGCCGGACGGACCGGGCTGCCGGCACCCGGGGCGATCACCGGGGTGGGCGCCGTGGCGGGGGCGGGGGGAACGGCACGGAGCTGGCCGTAGGAGTCAGGGTTGTAGCCCTGCGCTGCATATCCGGGGGCCGGGAAGCTGCCCGTGGATCCGGCGGGGGCGAACGCGGAGCGTCCGCCGAAGCCCTGGCGGATCCCAGAGGCCTGGCCGGCCTTGCTGGCGTTACGGACGGAGATGTGGACGTATCCGGATGCAACTGACATGGAATGCTTACCTCAATGTGAATGGCCGTCATCGCGGCTCGAATGCTTCTTTCCCCGCAATGAAATTGGGGAGGGGCGCCCGACTCTGGGCTGGGGGGCGAATGCCTAGAAACCTTTAGGGGTGCAAAAGTTAGGCGTGCATTCGACAACAGCGCATCTCGGTACCAGCGGGTGTGCTGATCCAGGAAGCTGCGGCTGCAGGTGCTGTTGAGTTCTTGTTCACAATTGAAGTGTGCAACGTAACAATGTAAACGTGCAAGTAACAATGGACCCCAGGTTCCACATAGTGAGACAGATCGAGGATTTGTAGCGCAAGTCACAATTCTGTAGCGGCAATAAAATAACAAGTGTTTTACTGACTGGAAGGTCAGCGAGGGCATTATCGCGAATATTATTCGGAATTTGCCGCCGAGTTCAGGCAAATCATTCACAGCTTGGCAAGTTGGGCCAAACCGGGTCAGCCTAGTGTTGCCCGCGAGGCGGTCCACGGAGTGGGCAGCCGGCAATGCCGCCGGGCGGGCAGCCGGCAGTGCCGCCGGCGGCGATGCCGGCTGCGGCGGTTCAGTTCGTCTGGCCGGTGGCCGTCGCAGCCACCACCATGACGGAGGCCGCCGTATAGCCGGAACCGTCCTTGGCCGCCACAATCCGCACCGTCCCGCCCGCGACGATGTCCGCCACGCTCAGCTGGGTGCCCGTGCCGCCGGCCTGCTGGCGCCGCTGTTGCAGATTACTCACCACGACGTCGCTGCCCAGCGCATAGCTGCGCGTGAAACCGTCGCTGCTCTTGACCGTCACGGAGGACGAACTGACCTCGCTCACAGTGCCCAGCTGCTCGGCCATCGTGGTGTACGCGCTTCCCTGCAGCACCACGTACTCGGCGTGCACTGCCGCGGAAAGCCCGCTGCCCATCCCACCGGCAGCGAAGTCGCCGGGACCGCCCTGCCCCGGCATACCGCCGCCCGCGAATCCACCTTGCGCGGAACCGTCTTGCCCTGAACCCGGCATGCCCGGGGCGACACCCTGTCCGCCGGGGCCGCCGGCTGCCGCCCCGCCGGCGGCACCGCTGGCTGCCGTTGCGCTTGAGGTAAGGGCATAGACGCCCGCCCCGGCGCCGACGGCCAGGACTGCGGCGGCCCCGGCGACGGTGAGCCCCCGCTTGAGGGTCCAGGGCTTTGCCGGCGAGGCCGTCTTGGCGGAAGTTCCCGGCGCGCCCCAGCCTGTGGCTGCGGCGGGCACAGGTTCCTGCCGGGGCATGCCCCAGGCCGGTTCCGATGCCGGAACCGTCCAAACCGGGGGCGCGACCCAGCCGGCGGCAGCGCCTGCTTCCGGCCGCACGGCGTCGGCGTTTCCGGCGTCAGTGCATCCGGCGTCGTGCTGCCAGGCAGTACGGGGCGTGGTTTCGGGCGCGGGCGCCGCTGGGGCGCCGGTCACGGGCGTGGGGGCGGGTACGGGGGCTGGCTCGGGGGCTGGTCCGGAACCGGCTCCGGGATGCTGACCGCTCATGGTGTTTCTCCTTTTAGGGTGCGGATCGGTGTTCACCCCAGAGTGGTGAGCGATCCTGTGCCTGGGCTGTGCGGGCCGACAGCCCGGCCTGTGACGTTGGCGCCGGACGGGAAAGGGCGGATCGACCATGCCCATTGCGGCCCGCACGGTCCCGCAACGGCATCCAGCTCGCTAGGCTGGGATTCACAGGTGCCGCACAGGGTCCCCAAAGCCCCGCCTAACCGGCAGATCGGAGAGTTGTCCCCATGGCCACTTCGCACTCCATGACCAACAACCTTCCCCAGCTCACGCATCCGGACGGCTCCCCCATCCGCGCCCTCGTGGTGGATGACGAGCCCAGCCTCTCCGAGCTCATGAGCATGGGGCTTCGGATGGCCGGCTGGTCCGTGGCCGTGGCCGAGGACGGGCCCGGAGCCGTCCGGCTAGCCAAGGAGTTCCGCCCCGACGTGCTGGTGCTGGACGTGATGTTGCCCGGGTTCGACGGCGTCGAACTGCTGAACAGGATCCGCGCGTTCGCGCCGGAGGTGCCGGCGCTGTTCCTCACCGCCAAGGATGCCGTCCAGGACCGCATCACCGGGCTGGCGGCCGGCGGCGACGACTACGTCACCAAGCCGTTCAGCATGGAAGAGGTGCTGCTGCGCCTGCACCGGCTGGTCCAGCGCTCGGGGGTGGCCGCCATGGACACCGCCGAACTCGTGGTGGGAGACCTCGTGCTCAACGTCGACACCCGCGAAGTCACCCGGGCCGGTGAGGAAATGCACCTGACCGCCACGCAGTTCGAACTGCTGCGCTACCTCATGGAAAACCCGAAACGGGTCATCAGCAAGGCCCAGATCCTGGACCGCGTCTGGGACTACGACTTCGGCGGGCAGGCGAACATCGTGGAACTGTACATTTCCTACCTCCGCAAGAAGGTCGACGCCAACCACGCTCCCATGATCCACACGGTGCGCGGAGCCGGGTACGTCCTGAAACCGGCGGACTGATCCGTGCCCTCACTTTCCGGCATGACCCGCGTCCCCGGACGCGACTGGCGCAACCCGTCGACGTGGCATTTGCGTACCAGGCTGGTCCTGGTCGCCATGGCGCTGCTCGTGGCCATCTGCGGCGCTGTGGGCTTGTTCAGCTACGCCTCCATGGACCTCTTCCTTACCCGGCAACTCGACACCCAGCTGGACCAGGCCTCCCACCGTTCGAGCGAGTTCGGCCGGCCCTCCTCGGACGATTCGGGCAGGCGCCCCGACCCCCTCGAAGCCCGGGGACAGGGCGTCGGAACACTTAACGCCCGGATAGTGGACGGCGAAGTCAGCAGGGCCGGTTTCCTGGCCGGGGACGGCGCGGTCAAGAGCCTCTCCCCCGACGACAACAAGGTCCTCCTGGCCCTCACGCCGAGCGGCGTGCCCGTGGACCGCAGCCTGTCGGCCGGCGGCTACCGGCTCACGGCCGCGCGTACACCGTACGGCGACGTGATTGTGACCGGACTCCCGCTGGCAGAAAAACAAAACACCCTGGCCTCCCTGGTCTGGACCATGGTGGTGGTGTCCGCAGGCGGGCTGGTGCTGATCGGGCTCGCCGGCACGGCCCTGATCCGGCGGACCATGAAGCCGCTGGAACAGCTCTCCGAGGTCGCCACCAAGGTCTCCCGTCTCCCGCTGGACGCCGGCGAGGTGGCGCTCGGGGTCCGCGTCCCGACGTCGGCGGCCCATCCCGGAACGGAAGTGGGCAGCGTGGGCTACGCGCTGAACAAGATGCTGGACAACGTCTCCAACGCTCTCGAGGCGCGGCAGGAGAGCGAGATGAAGGTCCGTCAGTTCGTCGCCGACGCCTCGCACGAACTCCGCACCCCGCTGACGGCCATCCGCGGCTACACGGAGCTGATGCGGATGACCGAGCACTTCACCCCCGACGGCGAGAGGTCCCTCGCCCGTGTGCAAAGCCAGTCCGAGCGGATGACCACGCTCGTCGAGGACCTGCTGCTGCTGGCGCGCCTGGACGAGGGGCAGCCGCTCAAAATCTCCGACGTCGACCTCACCCAACTGGCCATCGAGACGGTCAGCGATGAGAAAGTCATGGCCCCGGACCGCATCTGGCAGCTGGAACTTCCGGACGAGCCCGTGGTGGTGCGCGGTGATGCGACCCAGCTTCACCAGGTCCTCGCCAACCTGCTGTCCAATGCGCGCAAGCACACCGAACCCGGGACCAAGGTGGTCACGGGCATTATGCGCTCGGCTGACGGCAGTGCCGTGGTCACCGTGACAGACAATGGCAGCGGCATCGCCCCGGAATTTATCGGCCGGGTCTTCGCCCGCTTCGCCCGGGCCGACGCCTCCCGCACCAATCCGGCGTCGAACCCCGCAGCCGTCCCCGCCGGTTCTGCCGTCGCGACGGCGAGGGTCGGGTCCGGGGCCGCCGCACGCTCGTCTTCCGGCGCCGTTTCCGGCAGCCGCGGAGGTCACGGCACGGCGACCGCCGCGCCGACGTCCGAGGGCACCAGCGGGTTGGGCCTGTCCATTGTCCAGTCGATCGTGGAGGCCCACGGAGGAACAGTCGAGGTCACGTCCCGGCCGGGCCGCACGGAGTTCGCCGTGCGGCTGCCCGCCGCGCCGCCGCCGGCGTAACCAGAACGGCCGCCGCCGGCGCAACCAGCCCGGACCGGCCGACCGGTGAACCCGGCGCAACCCGACACCCCGGCACTGTGACTCCTGTTACCAAAATGTGACTTAAGCGGCCGGGTCCTGTAGCGTCGTTAGCGTGCGCCGCCATCGGTGCCGCATATCCGGACGGACGCCAAACTCTGCCGCTTCCCGGATTCCGCTGGACCAGGCAGAGGCGGGGGACCCAGAGTTCCCGGGCATTCTGCTTTCATGCGCCCTCGGGGTGAAGCCGACACGTGATGTTCCGTGCGGCCGGATGACCTCATCCGAACCCGACAGCTAACTCCGCCGGCGTTGAGAGGCCACCATGACTGAATTCCAGGTACAAACACGCCCTGACGGTGATTCGCGTTCCCGCTCAGTTGGCGCAGCTAAGTCGCGCCACCGCGCCGAACCGGTCAAGCAGGCATCCGCCCTGTCGCGGTTCGCCGCCGGGCTCGGAGTAAGCGGCCGCCGTGCCGCCGTCGTCACCGCCGCGTGCGCGCTGCTGCTCGGGGGCGGCGCCGCCGGCCAGGCGGCAGAGCCGGGCGCCCACACGTCGAACGTTGCGAGCCAGAGGGCCACGATCGCCGACCCGCTGGCCAAGCTCAACTTCGAGCGGGTCCAGGTTGCTGGGCCGACCGCTCCCGCGGAAAAGAACGTGGCTCCCCAGATCTCGGAGGTTAAGGCAGCCGAAGCGCTGATCCCCGCCCCCGCTGTGGCCGCGCCTGCACCCGCGGCGGCACCTGCCCCGGCCCCCGCGGCAGCCCCCGCACCCGCTCCGGCCCCCGCGGCAGCCCCCGCGCCCGCTCCGGCACCGGCACCGGCTCCGGCAGCCGCTCCGGCCCCCGCGCCGGTCGCAATCGACGACCCCGCCGGGGCGCAGGCCTACGCCGCGTCCCAGCTGGGAAGCTATGGCTGGGCACCCGGCCAGATGCAGTGCCTGCACAAGCTGTGGACCAAGGAATCCGACTGGAAGACCACCGCCACGAACGCCAGCAGCGGCGCCTACGGCGTGGTCCAGTCCCTGCCCGCCTCGAAGATGGCGAGCGCCGGCGCCGATTACATGACCAACTACCGGACCCAGATCAACTGGGGCCTGAACTACGTCAAATCGCGCTACGGCTCCCCCTGCGGCGCCCTGAACTTCCACTACGCACACAACTGGTACTAAACCGGCACTAGCCGCCCCGCCAAAGAGGCCCCGGATCCGCATGGATCCGGGGCCTTCTTGCACCTCCACGGCCGGACCGGCCCGGCGGCCAGACTTCCACAGCCCCCGCACAGCTCGACCCTAAAGCCCTCATATGGGCCGCCGGGAAAGTTGAGCCATGACATTCACAGACCAGGCCACAGGAACCCTGCCCCGCTCCACGGCAACGCCGGCCGGCCCGGCGGCCCCCGAGTCATCCTCGGGGCTTGCGCTGGCCGACGCACCGGTCCCGGGCCCGATCGCCGGAGCGCTGACCGGCCCCAGCGGCCGGCGCACGGCCATTGATACGCGCGCCAGCACGCCCCTGCTGGACGTCACCATCCCGGTTTTCAACGAGGAACGGGACCTCGAGGCCTGCCTGCGCCGGCTCCACGCGTACCTGCTCGGCGCCTTCCCGCATTCCTTCCGGATCACCGTGGCGGACAACGCCAGCACCGACGGAACGCTCAAGGCCGCGGAACGGGTAGCCCGCGAGCTGCGCGAAGTGACGGTGGTCCACATGGCGGAAAAGGGCCGCGGAAACGCACTTCGCAGGGTGTGGCTGGCTTCGCCGTCGCCGGTCCTGGCGTACATGGATGTGGATCTTTCCACTGATCTGGCGGCCCTCGGCCCGCTCCTTGCCCCGCTCATTTCGGGGCATTCCGACCTGGCGATCGGGACGCGGCTGACCCGCAATTCCCGCGTGGTCCGCGGACCCAAGCGGGAATTCATCTCGCGCAGCTACAACTTTCTGCTCCAGGCCCTCATGGGCGCCCACTTCAGTGACGCGCAGTGCGGCTTCAAGGCAATCCGGGCGGACGTGGCCCGGCAACTGCTCCCCCACACGCTGGACAACGCCTGGTTCTTCGACACCGAACTGCTGGTCCTGGCGGAAAAGTGCGGCCTGCGCGTCCACGAAGTCCCGGTGGACTGGACCGACGATCCGGATTCCAGCGTGGACATCGTCCAGACGGCCCTCGCGGACTTGCGTGGCATGGCACGGTTGAGCCGGGACCTGGTCTCGGGCCGGATCCCGGTTCCCGACCTGCGCGCGGCCCTGGCCCGCGGACCGCTGCCGGCCGCCTCGCGGGCCCAGGAACAAAGCCCCGGCGAAAGCCTCTTCGGACAGCTCGTCCGCTTCGGCAGCATCGGGGTGGCCTCCACCCTGGCCTACCTGGCGATTTTCCTGCTGTGCCGCGGGTTCATGGACCCGCAGCTGGCAAACTTCCTCGCGTTGCTCACCACCGCCGTGGCCAACACCGCGGCCAACCGGCGCTTCACGTTCGGCATCCAGGGCAGCAGCCAGGCGGCTCGCCACCATTTCGAGGGCCTCCTGGTCTTCGGCATCGGGCTGGCCCTGACCTCGGGCGCACTCGCCCTCGTTCACGCCGTGTCGGGAGCGGCACCGGACCGCTGGCTTGAACTGCTCACGGTCACCGCCGCCAACCTGGCCGCCACGGCCGTGAAGTTCCTGCTCTTCCGGCTGGTGGTTTTCCGCCACAGGCCAGCCGCTGCCGTTCCGGCGTCCGGCGCCCCCGGTCCTTCCCTCCCCCGCACAGAAAAGGCCAAGTAAATGACGGCAACCATCAGCCCCACCGCCGGAGCCCAGGGCGGTTCCCCGGCCGGCAGGCCGCCCGCCGCCGAGGAACAGCCACACCCGGTTCCCAAAGACGGCGGGACGGCGACCCATCGGCCCGTGTCCCCGGCGCCGGCCGCCCAAGTCCGCCGGGACCGGCTGCTGTTCGGACCGCAGCCCCGCTGGGTGCGGCCCTCGGCAGCGCTGCTCCTGGTGGTCACCGCGGCGTTGTACCTCTGGAATCTTGAGGCCACCGGCTACGCCAACTCCTTCTATGCCGCGGCGATCCAGGCCGGGACCAAGGACTGGACCGCGCTGCTCTTCGGCTCCCTCGACGCCGGCAATGCCATCACGGTGGACAAACCCCCGGCCGCACTCTGGATCCCCGCCCTCGCGGGACGGATCTTTGGTTTCTCGGCCCTGAGCATGCTCATTCCCCAGGCCCTCATGGGAGTGGCCGCCGTCGGGCTTCTCTACCTGACCATCAAGCGGGTGTCCGGGCCGGCCGCGGGCCTGCTCGCCGGCGGCGCCCTGGCGCTGACCCCGGTAGCCGCGCTCATGTTCCGGTTCAACAACCCGGACGCGATGCTCACCCTGTGCCTGGTGCTGGCGGCCCACCTGACCACCCGCGCCATCGAGAAGGCCGGCTGGAAGTGGCTCGCCGCGGCCGGCGCGGTCATCGGCCTGGCCTTCCTGAGCAAGATGCTGCAGGGCTTCCTGATCGTTCCCGGGCTGGCCCTGGCCTACCTGTGGGCGGCGCCCACCACCCTTGGCCGCCGGCTCCTGCACCTCCTGGCCGCCGCCGCCGGGATCGCCGTCGTGGCCGGAAGCTACATTGTCCTGTTCCAGCTGACCCCGGCCTCGGTCCGGCCGTACATGGCAGGGTCGGAGACCAACAGCTTCCTGGAACTGACGTTCGGCTACAACGGCCTGGGCCGGATCACCGGATCCGGCGGCGGGATTCTGGCCGGAGGCAACGCGGGCAACGCCGGCGGCCCGGGCGGCAGCGGCAACGTCGGCTTCGGCGGCACCGCCGGGATCACCCGGATGTTCGGGACCAGCTTCGGCGGCGAGGTGTCCTGGCTGCTGTCGGCGGCCCTGATCCTGCTGGCCGCCGGGCTGTGGTTCACCCGGTGCGAGTCCCGGACCTCAAAAACCCGCGCTGCGCTCCTGCTGTGGGGCGGCTGGCTGGTGATCACGGCCGGAATCTTCAGCTTCATGAGCGGCACCGTGCATCCGTACTATGCCGTGGCGCTGGCCCCCGCCATCGCGGCGCTGGCCGGCATCGGTTCCCTGGAACTGTGGCGGGGCCGGGCCTACTGGCCGGCCCGGGTTGTTCTGGCCGTGACGGTGCTGGCCACCTCGGTCTGGTCCGCTGTGCTCCTGGGCCGCGACCCGGCCTGGCTTCCCGGGCTCCGGGTGGTCATCGTGGTCCTGGGCGTCCTCGCCGCCGCGGCCCTGCTCCTGCGGGCGGACGGCATGGCGGCTCTCCCGGCGCGGTTCCGCAAGGCTGCCACGGCCGGCGTCGTAATCCTCTGCCTCCTTGCCGGCGGGCTCGGAAGCACCGCGTGGACACTGGCGACCGCCGCCCAGCCGCATTCCGGTTCGATCCCCACGTCCGGCCCCACCGCGTCCGCGATGGGCGGCGGCTTCGGGGCAGCAGGCAGAACCGGCACTGACGGCGCGGGCAGTGCCGGCATGGGCGGCGGCCCCGGCGGGGAAACGTCCTCGGCAGAGTTGACCGCGCTGTTGAAGTCCTCCGGCGCCAAGTGGTCCGCGATCGTCTCCGGCGCCACCCAGGCCGCGGGCCTGGAACTCGCCACCGGCACCAGCGTGATCGCGCTCGGCGGCTGGAACGGCGGCGACCCTTACCCGACGCTGGCACAGTTCCAGGCCATGGTGGACCGCGGCGAGATCGGCTACTTCATTTCCGGCGGCATGGGCGGCATGGGCGGGGGCCGCGGAGACAACTCCGAGGTCGCCACCTGGGTCGCGGCCAACTACCCGGCCCAGACCGTGGGCAACGCCACCGTCTACAAACTGGGAGCGTAGACCGCCATGACTGACACCCTGAGCCCCCGCCCCGGCCCCGCCATGACTGACACCCTGAGCCCCCGCCCCGGCCCCGCCCCGGCCCGCACTCCGGGGCGGCCGCGGCTGCAAGTGCGGGAACGCCGTCGGCGACTGGAGCCCCCGGCTGCCGGCGGTGCGCGCGCCGTCCCTGGCGCCCGGGCCCTGCGGCAGCGGCTGGAACTGGCGGGGCTGCTGCTGGCCACGGCCGTGCTGTGCCTGTGGAACCTCGGCGCCTCCGGCTGGGCAAACGCGTTCTACTCCGCGGCGGCCCAGGCCGGGTCGCAGGATTGGGCGGCCTGGTTCTTTGGCTCGTCCGACGCCGCCAACGCCATCACCGTGGACAAGCCGCCGGCGTCGCTGTGGGTGATGGGCCTGTCGGTGCGGATCTTCGGGCTGAGCTCCTGGAGCGTCCTGGTGCCGCAGGCGCTCATGGGGATCGGCACGGTCTGGCTCCTCTACCTGGCCGTTCGGCGGGCCGCGGCCCCCGCCACGGCCGACGCCGGCCTGGCCCACCGCGCGGGGCTCCTCGCCGGTGCGGTCATGGCGCTGACACCGGTGGCCGTGCTGATGTTCCGGTTCAACAACCCCGACGCCCTGCTGGTGCTCTTGATGACCGCGGCCGCCTACGCCGTGTTGCGCTCCATCCAGGACACGCGCGTGCGCTGGCTGCTGTTCGCCGGGGTGCTGCTGGGCTTCGGGTTCCTCACAAAGCAGCTGCAGGTCCTGCTGGTGGTCCCCGGTTTCGCCGCTGCCTACCTGCTCGCGGCGCCGGCCGCGCCGGGGAGGCGCATTCTTCACCTGCTCGGCGCGGGGGCGGCGATGGCCGTCGCCGCCGGGTGGTGGCTGGCCGCGGTCGAACTCATTCCGGCAGCGGACCGCCCGTACATCGGCGGCTCGCAGAACAACTCCATCCTGGAGCTGACCCTGGGCTACAACGGCCTGGGCCGGCTGAACGGGGATGAAACCGGGAGTGTGGGCGGCAGTAACGGCTGGGGCACGCCCGGGCTGTTCCGGCTCTTCAACAGCGAGTTCGGCGGCCAGATCGCCTGGCTGCTCTCGGTGCTGCTGCTCGGAGCGGGGCTGCTCTGGCTGGGCCGCCGCGCGCCGCGCACCGACCCGGTACGGGCCTCGGTGATCATCTGGGGCTCCTGGGTTGTTGTCACCGGGCTGACGTTCAGCTTCATGGCCGGGATCATCCACCCGTACTACATGGTGGCGCTGGCGCCCGGGATCGCCGGGCTCGCCGGGCTCGGCGGCGTCCTGCTCTGGCAGCGGCGGAACCAGCCCGTGGCCGCCGCCGTCCTCGCGGTGGCGATCGTGGCGGCCGGGGCCATGGCCGCCGAACTCCTGGTCCGCACCGCGGCGTACGTGCCGTGGCTGCGCTGGGTGGCGCTTCTGGGCGCGCTCGCCGCGTCCGGCCTGGTGCTGGCCGCCGCGGTCCCGGGTGCCCAGGGAGCCGCGGGGGTGAAGGGGACGGGGATGATGGGGTCCAGGACCATGGCGCGGACGACGGCGGCGCTCGCCGTCGCCGCGGCCCTCGCCGGTCCGCTGGCTTACTCGCTGTCCACCGCGGCCACGGCCCACAGAGGCTCGATTGTCAGCGCCGGACCCGCCGTGTCCGGACGGGGCGGGGCCGGGATACCGCCGGCCCTCGGCGGCGCGGCAGGAGGCGGCTTCGGCGGTGCCACGACGGCGAACGGCAACGGCACTGGCGCAGGCGCTGGCGCTGGCACTGGCCGGGGACAAGTGGCGGGCGGAATGGGCGGCCTGCTCGGGGCCAGCACGCCGTCGGCGGCGCTCGTGGCCGCATTGCAGACAGATGCCGGGCCCTACACCTGGGCCGCCGCCGTCGTCGGATCCAACAACGCCGCCGGCTACCAATTGGCGACGCAGCTCCCGGTGATGGCCGTGGGCGGGTTCAACGGCACGGATCCCGCACCCACCCTGGCGCAGTTCCAGCAGTACGTGGCCGACGGCAAGATCCACTACTTCATCGCCGGGCGCATGATGCAGGGCGAAAGCGGAGCCAACGATGCCGCCCGGATTGCCGCCTGGGTGCAGGACAACTTCACCGCACAAACCGTGGGCGGGACCAGCGTTTACCTGCTGGCCGGCTAGGAAGGCGGCGCCGTCGGGACCAGGGCCGGGCGTCGCCGCCGTCGTCGGGCCCGGGGCCGGGCGGCGGTGGGCTAGAAGGTGAAGGACAGGGTGCGCAGGCCGGCGCCGGTGACGTGCGTGGTCACTGCCACCCCGGAGTAGTCGGGAATGTGCAGCACACCGTCCGGCAGTTCGCCGGCATTGGGCCCTACGGCCACGGTCCGGACGCCGGCGGCGATGCCCGCGGCAATGCCCGCCGGGGCGTCCTCGAACACCACCGCATCGGCGGGAGCGACACCCAGCAGGGAGGCCGCCCGGAGGTATCCCTCAGGGTGCGGCTTGCCCCGCATGACGTCCTCCGATGTGACCGAGACGGCCGGGACGCCGATCCCCGCGGCTGCCATCCGGACCCCGGCCAGGTCCCGTGACGCGCTCGTCACCAGCGCCACGGCATCCGGCGGCAGGCTCGCCAGCAGCTTCGGCGCGCCGGGCACCGGGACAATGCCCCGGGTCTCGGCCAGCTCCATCCGGCCGAGCTCGGCCGCGAGGGCCTGGATGTCGGAACCGGCCGGGGCAAACCTGCGGACCGTGTCCATGGCCTGGACGCCATGGGAGGAGCGCAGGATCTCGCCGATGTCCAGGCCGTAGCGGGCCGCAAACGTGGTCCAAACCTGCTCCACGATGCTGGTGGAATCCACCAGCGTGCCGTCCATGTCGAACAGGACGGCGCGGGCGGTCAGGGTGGTGGTGCCGGAACGGGATGGAGAGCTCATGCCTCCATCCTGCCGCATCGCCCCGCCCAACCCGTTGGCCGGCGGCCTGCCGCGTGCAGCCTGCCGGGATCAGCCGTTGGGCCGGTGCGGGATGTACTGCACGGCCCACTTGTTGCCGTCGGGGTCGGCGAAGTGGACAAAGTGCCCCCAGTCCTGGACGTCGACGTCGCTGACGTCCACGCCGTTGTCCTTGAGCTGCTTGTGCGCGGCCTGGATGTCGCTGACCACGAGCTGCAGGCTGGGCGCGGTACCGGGCGTGGCGTCGTTGAGGCCCTCGCCGATGGCGATCGAGCAGCCGGAGCCCGGTGGCGTCAGCTGGACGAACCGGAGGCCCTCCATGGGCCGTTCGTCGTAGTCGGCGTTGAAGCCCACCTTATTGACGTAGAAATCCTTGGCCCGGTCCACATCGGACACCGGCACAAACACGAGTTCAAGTTTCCAATCCATGGCGCACAGGCTAGCGCGGTCCGCGGCAAGGCGGAAGGGATCCTCCGTGTTGCGCCACGGCGGCGCCGCTCCTAGCCGGCGATGCCGTACAGGCGGTCTCCGGCGTCGCCGAGGCCGGGCACGATGTAGGACTTCTCGTTGAGCTTCTCGTCGATCGAGGCCAGGACGATCGTTACGTTGGCCTCTGACAGCTCTTCCTCCAGCTTGGCCAGGCCCTCCGGGGCGGCAAGCAGGCAGATGCAGGTAACGTCGGAGGCGCCGCGCTTGAAGAGGAACTTGATGGCCTCGCGCAGGGTCCCGCCGGTGGCCAGCATGGGATCGAGGACGAAGATCTGCCGGTCCGTGAGGTCCTCGGGGAGGCGTTCGGCGTAGGTGATGATGTCCAGGGTCTCTTCGTCGCGGGCCATGCCCAGGAAGCCGACCTCGGCCGTGGGGACCAGCTTGGTCATGCCCTCGAGCATGCCCAGCCCGGCCCGGAGGATCGGGACCACCAGCGGGGTCGGCTTGGTGAAGGCGGTGCCGACGGTGGTGCTGACGGGCGTCTCGATGGTCACCGGTTCGGTGCGCACATCACGCGTGGCCTCGTACGCCAGGAGCGTGACAAGCTCCTCGGTGAGCTGGCGGAAGACCGGGGACGGGGTGTTCTTGTCCCGCAGAACGGTGAGCTTATGGGCGACCAGCGGGTGGTCCACAACGAGAGTGCGCATGGGTCAAAACTATCACCCGGATGCTGAGGACCGTCCCGCGGTGCCCGGAGTATCGGCGTCGTTCGTGCCGGGTTGTGTAGTGCCTACGGCAGTGCCGTCGGCGGCGCCGTCATGAAGGTGGGCGGGGTGCTCAAAGGTCGGAGCGGCGCCGGCGTGTTCCCGGTGCCGGAGCACGTGGAAGAGCCGGTGGGCCAGGATCACGATCCCCACCCAGGCCAGCCCGATGACCCATCCGATGATCACATCGGTCATCCAGTGATGGCCCAGGTAGACCCGGCTGAGGCCCATCGCGACGATGAAGATGACACCCGCGGTGATCAGGCCGATCCGGGCGCTGGTCCGCTTGATCTGCAGGCAGGCCAGGTACACCACGAGTGCGATCACCACCGTGGTGTTCAGCGTGTGGCCGCTCGGGAAGGACGGAGAGTTCTCGTAGGGCGGCACGGCGTCGGCATGGTCGGGCCGGGTGCGGCCGATCAGCTTCTTGCCCAGGGACGTGGCCGTGACCGAGACGGCGGCGGCACCGCCGATCAGGATCAGCGGCCGCCAGGTCCGGGAGGTGTAGATGAGCACTGCCGTGAGGATGCTTGCCAGGATGGGCATCCCGACGCCGCCGCCGATGTTGGTGAACCCGGTGACAAAGGCGTCCAGGCCGGGACTGCGCAACTGCTCCATGAACGCCAGCGTCGGCCTATCCAGGTTCGCGAGGCCGGCGTCGTCCACCACGTTGTCGTAGACTTCGGCGCTCACCAATGCCAGGATCACCACCACCACGCCGCCGACCAACATGGTGATCCAGAGGGCCGCGTAGGGCACCACCCATTTGCCCCAGCGGTGCGCCAGCCAGTTCTCTGTTCCGGTGGTCACGGCCGTCTCCCGACTACTTGACAATATTTACTACATGGGCCGCACAGCCGAGCTGCACAGCATGCTTAGGGTCGAAACTATCATTGACCCATGACTGCCCCGGAGCCCCGCCATGCCCAATGGATGAGCCTTGCCCTGGCGGAGGCCCGGAATGCCCTGGCCACCGCGGACGTGCCGATCGGCGCCGTCGTGATCGGACCGGACGGTTCCGTGCTGGGCGCCGGGCGAAACGAACGTGAGGCCCTGGGGGACCCGACGGCCCACGCCGAGATGGTCGCCATCCGCGAGGCCGCCGCACGGTTGCGGGCGCACCGGGCTTTGGAAGGCAAGGGCGACGACGGCTGGCGGCTGGAGGACTGCACCCTGGTGGTGACCCTGGAACCCTGCGCGATGTGCGCTGGAGCGATCGTCCTCGCCAGGATTCCGCGGGTGGTGTTCGGTGCCTGGGACGAGAAGGCCGGCGCCGCTGGTTCCGTGTTCGACATCCTCCGCGAGCGCCGGCTCAACCACTGGGTGGAAGTGGTTGCAGGCGTCCGTGAGCAGGAGTGCGCAGCACTGCTGCGGGACTTCTTCGCCGGACACCGCGCCTGATCCGTTCCGGCTAGCCTGCGCCGCCGGCAGAAGAAGCGGCGGCCGGTGACGCTGCCGCGGAGGCTTTTGCAGATGCCGCGAGCCCATCGATCCGCTTCTGCCGGGAGGCCGGAGAGTCCAGGCTGAAGGCCCGGAAATCACCGAGATCCTCGCGGATCCAGGCTTCCACCTCGGCGATCCGCTGCGTCACCGCGGGCGTGGGGCCGTGGAACAGCCAGGGCACGATCCGCTCCTGGGCCGGATCGTACTGCCAGAGCCCGATGATCCGGCCGCGGTCCAGGATCGGGTGGTCCGGGAGATCCGCCTGCAGCGCGAGCGACCCCAGCGCCGGCTTCTGCAGGTCCTCCTCGGCCAGCAGGTCCGCCGCGTTGCGGCGCAGCAGGAACAGGGAATCCGTTCCGGCCAGCAGCTGGATCTGTTCGCCCGCCGGCTCCTCGAAGGCGGCGAGGCCGCCGAGGTCCTCGGGCAGCATCCACAGCGGGTCCCCGCCGGCGGCCTGTGACCCGGCCATTGCTGTGGACAGGGCGGTGGGCACCTCCACGGCGCCGACGGCGGCGAGCGCCGCCTTGCTTTGCGCCACGGTGAACCCCGTAAACCACTGCGACTGTTTGAAGGTGGCCCCGCCGGTCCAGCCCAGGTAGCGGCGGATCAGCTCGGTGCGCGCATCCTCGTCGTCAAGATCGCTGGGCGGCAGGCCCCAGGGCTGGTAGGCGTAGCGCTGCTGGTCCAGGCGCCCGTTCGCGGGGACCCGGCGGATCCGGCCGTCCGACTGCAGGATCCCCAGGGCGGTAGGCAGAGTGGTGGTGGCGCCCTTCTTCTTGCCTTCCTCCCCCAGATTGCGCACTGAGTCGCCGAGCTCGTCCTTGAGCTGCCGCGGGTCCATGGGCCCCTCCGCCTCGGCGAGGGTGTGCAGCACCTGTTCTTCCAGCAGCGTGATTTCGCCGCGGTCCACGCCGAGCCGGCCGACCACTTTGAACGCGGACTCGGCCGCGTCCCGGCCCAGCTGTAGCGCCCAGGCGAAGTCTTCCCGGCCTAGGACGTAGGTGCAGCCGCGGGCGACCGGAAGTTCCAGGATCCGGTGGGCGACGACGTCGGCATCCACCTGTTCGCGGCGGATCCCGGCGCGGGCGAAGAGCGTGAGGTAGGGGTTGGCGCCGCCCACGGACCGGGCCCAGCCTGCCCGGGCGAGAACCTGCTCCGCCGTGCAGCCGGCCAGCGAGCCGTCCAGGCCCTGCCGGTGCCAGGACCATGCCCGGAGCCGCTCCGCGGTCAGGCTCTGCGGCTCCGGCAGGTTGACGGGCTTTTCTACCGACGGCGATTGCGTGGCGACAGGGTGGGTGCTCATGGGCTCATTCTCCAACAGCTTCTCTGTCAGCGGTATCAAGAAGCCGTATCAACCCGCGCCGGATGGTTTCTGGGCGGCCCAGTTTCACCGGTTTTCACGGTTTCGGTGGTTTCCGTGGGTTCCGCGGACAGGAAGCCCAGAGCGGTCCGGGCGGTGGTGTCCCAGCCGGGCAGCCGGCCCCGGGCGGCCGCTGCCGCCTCCCGCCAGCGGTCCCTGAGACCGGGGTCGTCCAGCCAGCGGCGGAGGAGGTACGCCAGCGGGGCGGGGTCCGTTCCGAGCCCGACGGCGGCGCCCGGCAACCCGGGCCCCGGAGAGTCCGGCGCCGGCGAACCGGGCAGGGTGCCGGCGGCGAGCGCCTCGACGGCTCCGCTCCCCTCGCGCACCACCACGGGAATGCCGCGGGCCAGCGATTCGGTGACCACCAGGCCGTAGGTTTCGGCCCGGGAAATCAACAGGCTGAGATCGGCCGCATCCCACTCAGCATCCAGTGCCGGGCCCCCGAGCTCGCCCGGGATGCGGACCCTCCCGGCCAAACCTAGACGTTCCACGGAGGTCCGGAGCTGTGCTGCGTAGGCCGGATCGGCGGTGTCCGAGCCGATGAGGGACGCCGTCCAGGGCACATCCGTGAGCCGGGCGAGCGCGTCCAGCAAGAGCGACTGGTCCTTGTTCGGCAGCAGGGCCGCCACGGCGATGAGGTGCGGCACGCCGGTGGACAGGCTGCCGGCCGCGAGCGGTGCGGGCGCGGTCCCGGGCAGGGCCACGCGTAGGCCGTCGAGGCCGTGGCGGGCGCGGATGTCCGCCGCTGCCGAACCGCTCGTGCAGATCACGCCGGCAGCGGCCTGCAGGGCCCTGCGTTCGCGCTCCGGGTGGTCCGGCAGGGGCATGTGCAGCAAGATCCAGACCCGGTTTCCGGCGGCAGCGGCCGCTTCCAGTTCGTCGGGCGCGCCGCAGGCGAGGAGGCTGTCGACCACCGTCACGGTGCCCCGGGCTGCGGAACCGGCGGTTGCGGCGCCGGCAGTTGCGGGGCCACCGGCCCTGGCCTGGCCGCCGTCGGGCCCCGCATGCAGCAGCGTGGCCAGGCGCAGCCGGTCCCCCGCGCTGCCTCCCGGCCAGTCGCCGTCGAGCGGGCAGGTTTCCACCGCGGCACCGAGGGCCGCCAGTTCGGCGGCGAGCGCCGCGTTGTAGACGTTGCCGCCGGAGTTGTGCCGGACGTTGGCGGGCACCACAAGTCGGATGTGAGGGCTGGCCGGCGGCATCTGCGGGGCCTAGCGGGCGTCGAAGTCCAGCGAGTAGCTGGCCCAGGCATCGGGGGTCTCGCGCAGGGTGACGTCCAGCCCGGCGAGGTCGCGGCCGTCCGTGCCGACGCGGATCTGGGCGGCGACGGCGTCGGCGATGTACCGGGCAAGGGCCTCGGTGGTGCTCAGCTTGCCGGAGAAGTCCGGGTGCTCGTCGAGGTTCTTGTAGTTCAGCTCGTCCAGGATCTCGTCCACCGCGTCCCCTGCCGCGCCGATGTCCAGCACGATCGCGTCGTCGTTAAGCTCACGACGGCGGAAGGTCACTTCCGTGACGAACGTGGCCCCGTGCAGGCCTTGGGCCGGGCCGAAGACTTCGCGCGGAAGGCTGTGGGCGATCATGAAGTTGCGGCGGACGGTCAGACTAAACACGGGCTACCTCGTGGCTTCGGTGGGCTGGTCGGCGGATTTGAACTCGGCGGGCTGGTCGGCGGATTGAGCGTCCCGGGACGGATATTCGATGACGTGGCACAGGGCGTCCAGGGTCCCGTCGGCGAGCCGCTGGACGACGCCGGGGATCTGCGCGAACGGCGAGGATCCGGTGAGGAAGACGTCAAAGACCGGGTCCTGGAGCAGGGACACGGCGAGCGCGAGGCGCTCGGCGTTGGTGCGGCGGTGCCGCCGTGCGCGGGCCACCATTCCCACCTGGCTGGCCCGGATGGACAGGCGGCGGGCATGGAAGTCCTCCCCCAGCGGGAGGGTGACCATCCGGTCGGCGTACCAGGACATTTCGATGATGTCGCCTTCGTCGCCCACCAGCTGCAGGCTCCGCTGCAGGCCTTCCTGCGAGGCGGAGCAGTGGATCACGATGTCGCAGTCCGGGAGGGCATCATCGGGATGGCTGAAGTCGACCCCGAGGGCTTCGGCGAACGCGCGCTTGGCGGGGTCGACGTCGATCAGCTGCAGCCGCGCGAGCGGAAAGCCGGCCAGGAGCCTGGCCACCATCCCGCCGACGAGTCCGGCCCCGATTACGGCGACGCGGTCGCCCAGGCGGGGCCCGGACTCCCAGAGGCCGTTGATCGCGGTTTCCACGGTGCCGGTGAGCACCGCGCGGCGGGCCGGAACGCCGTCGGGGATCACGGTGAGGGACTCGACCGGGACGATGAAGCGGTCCTGGTGCGGGTAGAGGCAGAAGACGGTCTTCCCGGCCCAGCCATCCGGGCCGTCCTCGACCACGCCCACGGTGAGGTAGCCGAACTTCACCGGGTAAGGGAAGTCCCCCTCCTGGTTGGGGGCGGCCATGGCACCTGCGACGCACTCCGGGACGCTCGCGTGGTGGACCACCAGTTCGGTGCCCTTGCTGATGCCCGAATACAGGGTCCGGACCAGCGCCTCGCCGGGCCCGGGGGTGGGCAGCTCCTCGCCCCTGAGCTCGCCTTGTTCCGGGCCGACGGTCCAATAGGCGGTGGCGGTGGGGTGCCGTTCAGAAGTAGTCATTGTGCTTACGAATCTAGTGCCCTGCCGGTTCGCGGGGAAGGGTGCCGGGTTCCGGCGAGTCGGCGGGCGGGGGCCGTTGGGGCTCGTTTTGTGGATGGGCGCCTTGCTCCGGTACCCTAGTCAGGTTGGTGACGTGTCCGAGCGGCCGAAGGTGCAACACTCGAAATGTTGTTTGGTGTAAAAGCCAACGTGGGTTCAAATCCCACCGTCACCGCCAGATAGCGGGCCCCTGGTTCCCTTTGTTTACAAGGGAACCAGGGGCTTTTGCTTTGTCCGGAACCTGAAGCAGGTCGGCGATACGTTAGGCAGCGTGGCTGCAGGTGCACGTAGTTCATCTGACGGCCACCCTCTTTCGGGGTGGCCGTCAGCGCCCTGTGGGTGTTAGTGCTCCGCTTCCGCGGCAGCCTTCTTGGCGTCTTTCTCGGCGTCCTTCTCGGCGCGCAGAGCCTCCGCGTCGTGCTGTTCCTCGGCTTTTTCCTGGTGGATGACCGCTGCGAAGAGCTTCTCCATCTCCTTGGCCACACCGGCGGCCGAGGCCGGGTTCTGGCCCGTCACCAGCCGGTCGTCAACCACGACCTTCTCCTCAAAGACAGGAGCGGAGACGTGGGTGGCGCCCTGTTCCTCAAGCCGGTCAGCCAAAAAGAACGGGATGACCTTGTCCTTCCCTGCGGCAACCTCCTCGTCGTTGGTGAAGGCGGCCACCTTCCGGCCCTCGACGAGGCGAAGCCCGTTCTTCAATTCCACGTTCAGCAGGCCGGCCGGTCCGTGGCAGACCGCGCCCACCAGGCCGCCGGCGTTGTAGACGCTGGCCACCAGGTTCTGCAAGCCTTCGCTGCCCGGGAAGTCCCACATCGTGCCGTGGCCGCCGACGAGATAGACGGCGTCGTACTGGTCGGGATCAACGACGTCGACGCGGGCAGTGTTGTACAGACCGGCGCGCGTGGTCTCGTCCTCTGTGAAGGCGACCTGGATGGGATCTTCCGAGTCCACCTCGTCGCGCGGAGGCTGGCCGCCCTGGATGGACGCAAAGTCGACGAAATGCCCGGAATCCTTGAAGACCTTCCAAGGGTGTGCAGCCTCGGCCACGTTGTAGCCGGTCTTCTCTCCGGTATCGCCGATCTCGGAAACGCTGGTCAATACCATGAGGATTTTCTTCATGAATTCTTCCTTTCGTCCAGCTTCCACCCTACGCCCAGCCCAATTCGGGCCTCCTTCCCCGGCTCAGGTGCCGGGCGAGGTCCTACGCGAAGAGAACGCTCCGGGACGGTTCCGGGGTACGGGGCAGGAGCTCAGGGCTCCCCGTCGAGTGCTTCCATCTCCAGGCACGCGTCCTCGTAGGAAACGTCGCCGTTCCGGAAGGCCTGCTCGAGTTCCTTGGCCCTGCGCCGTGACTGGGCCGTGCTCAGTGTTCCCGTGAGGCCAGCTTCCAGATAGTCGAACCTGGAGTGCGTGGGCTGCTGGTCGCGGGCGTGGTCCCTTGCGGGGACGCGCCGGCGGACTGTCGCGCGGAACCACGCGTCAGGGTGCATTAGGCGATGCGCATAGGCTCTGGGGTCGACTAAGTACATGCTTCCATGGTTCAACTCCCGGCTGAGAAGACCATGAGTTTCCTCTGAGTGATCGGGGCAAACGACTTTCCGGGGCCATCACCGCCAACCAGAGACCCGCTTCCCTCGCGCTGGCAGGGAAGCAGGGCCCCGGTCTCCTGCCTCTACCCGCGGACGATCACCACGTCCAGGTTCCGGGGGCCGTGGACGCCTTCGACGCGTTCGAGTTCGATGTCGCTCGTGGCGCTGGGGCCGCTGATCCAGGTCTGCGGGCGGGTGCCGTCGAGCCGGCGGAGGGCCTCCGGCAGGATGGCGGTAATGTCCCCGGCCCGGACGATGCAGATGTGGCGGTCCGGGACGAGGCTGATGACCCGGCGGCCCTGGTCCGGTGCGGCATCGAGGATGATGGTGCCGGTTTCGGCGACGGCGACGGCGCTGCCGGTGACGACGGCGTCAATCCGGTCGAGCTCCTCGACGCTGAGCCGCTGCCCGGGTGCGTCGGTGACGCGGCGGCCGGAGCCGCCGTCGTGCGCGTCCGCCTCCGCGAACAGCGCCCGGTCCAGACCGTGGGGCACGGCGTAGCGGCCGGTGCCCTCGAGGAGGGCGGCAAGCCGGAGCGGCACCGCGGCGGCATCCTCAACGAAAACGTTCGCCTTGTAGTCGAGGAGCCGGTCCGTCAGCAGTTCGATGAGCTCTTCCTCGTCCAGCTCGGAGGACCGCCGGTAGTCGCGGGGCACCTCCGGTACCGCCGGGGCGTCCCGGAGGGCGGAGCGGATCCGGTCGAGTATGTCGGCGCGCGCGTTCACGGGTTCTCCTCTGTTCCGGCTGATCCCGGGCCGGCGGACTCCGGCCCGGGGGTGTCGGTGCCGGCGGCCGGGGCGGCCCCTCCAACGGGTCCGGCGGCGTGGTGTTCCTTGTTCCACCATTGCCGGAAGGACTGCGCAGGCGGTGCGGGGATGTCGCGGCTTTGGGTCCAGCCGGCGGCAATGCCGGGCAGTTTAGTGATTTTCCGGTCCGGGCCGGCGGCGATCCGGCCCAGCGGCAGCGCCTTCTCCACGAGGCCGAGGTTCTTTCCGGAGGACAGCGCCCAGGAGGCTGCCTTCATGCCGAGGTCCATCTGGCTCGGCAGCCGCTCCCTCCCACGCTTCCCGCGCTTGCCGCGTTTGCTGTCCACGTCCTCGCCGCGCAGGTGCACCAGGATGTCCGGGATGTTGATCTTCACCGGGCAGGCGTCGTAGCAGGCCCCGCACAGGGAGGAGGCATAGGGCAGGGAGTTGTTTTCCTCGGCCGTGATCCCGGTCAGCAGCGGGGACAGGATCGCGCCGATCGGTCCCGGGTAGGTGGATCCGTAGGCGTGCCCGCCGGTGCGTTCGTAGACGGGGCACACGTTCATGCAGGCGCTGCAGCGGATGCAGTGCAGCGCGGAGCGGCCCATTTCGTCGGCCAGGGCGGCGCTGCGTCCGTTATCCAGCAGGACCAGGTGGACGTTCTGCGGCCCGTCGTCGGGCGTGACGCCGGTCCACAGCGAGGTGTAAGGGTTCATCCGTTCGCCCGTGGAGGACCGCGGGAGGAGCTGCATGAACACTTCGAGGTCCTCCCAGCCCGGCAGCAGTTTTTCGACGCCCATGACGGTGATGAGCGTTTCCGGCAGCGTCAGGCACATGCGCCCGTTGCCTTCGGATTCGACGACGGCGAGGGTCCCGGAGTCTGCGAGGGCGAAGTTCGCGCCGGACACGGCCACCTTGGCGCTGAGGAACTTGCGGCGCAGGTGCGCCCGGGCGGCCGCGGCGAGGCGGGCCGGTTCGTTGGTGAGCTCTGGATTTACCCCCTCCATTTCGCGCAGGAAGATGTCCCGGACCTGGCTGCGGTTCTTGTGGATGGCCGGGACCAGGATGTGGCTGGGCTTGTCGTGGTCCAGCTGGACGATGAGCTCGGCGAGGTCGGTCTCGTAAGCCGCGATGCCCTGTTCTTCGAGGTATTCGTTGAGGCCGATTTCCTGGGTGGCCATGGACTTGACCTTGACCACTTCGGTGGCGCCCTGGTCGCGGATGAGGGCGGCGACAATGCTGTTGGCTTCGCCGGCGTCGCGGGCCCAGTGGATGGTCCCGCCGCGGGCGGTGAAGTTCGCCTCGAACTCTTCGAGCAGCTCCGGCAGCCGGGCCATGACGGATTCCTTGATCGCCCGGCCGGCCTCGCGCAGCTCTTCCCAGTCGGGGAGTTCGGACACGACGGCCAGCCGCTTGTCCCGGATGGTCCGGGTGGCGTGGCCGAGGTTGGCCCGCAGCTGGGGGTTGCCGAGCTCGCGGCGGGCGGCTTTCGGGAAGGGCTCGTGTTCGTGCAGGTTGCCGATGCCGAAGACCGGCAGGGACGGCATCCCCAGGAATGTGCCGCTCATCGTGCGGTCCTTCCGGTGGTGAGGCGGACGTCGCCGGAGACGGCGGCGGGAATCTCGAGGGTGCTGGCCAGGATCTCGGCGAAGTGCATCGTGGTGACGCCGCTGCCCTGCCGGGACAGTCCGCCGCCGATGTGCATCAGGCAGGACGCGTCGCCGCCAACGCAAAGGTCGGCGCCCGTGCCGCAGATGTTGGCAGTCTTGTCCGCCAGCATCGCCGAAGACACGTCCGCGTTCTTCATCGAGAAGGTGCCGCCGAAGCCGCAGCACTGGTCGGCCTCGGGCAGTTCGGCCAGTTCGATGCCGCCGACCGAACGCAACAGGTCCAGTTGGCGGTCGCCGAGCCGGAGCAGGCGCATGCCGTGGCAGCTGGGGTGGTAGGTGATCCGGTGCGGGAAGTACGAGCCCAACTGCGCCGCTGCGTCCGTGACGCCCAGGACATCCACCAGGAGCTGGGAGAGCTCATAGGTTTTGGCTCCGACGGCGGCGGCCCGGGCTTCCAGCCCGGCGTCCCCGCAGCGGCGGGCGACCATGGCGTGCTGGTGCTTCACGGAGGCGACGCAGGAGCCGGACGGTGCGACGGCGACGTCGTACTCATCTTCTTCGAACGCCTTCACATGGTTGGCGACGACGGGCAGCGCCTCCTTGAGGTAGCCGCTGTTGACGTGCATCTGCCCGCAGCACGCCTGCCCCGCGGGGAAGATCACCTCGTGGCCGAGGCGTTCCAGGATGGACACCGTGGCGCGGGCCGTGGCCGGGTACATGGCGTCCACGATGCACGTGGCGAAAAGCGCGATCCTCACAACGCACCTCCGCTGGTGACGGGGCTGGCGGCCGCCCGGGCTGAGGGCACGTACTCCGCCGGGTGCTGGGAGGCACGCACCACAGCGCGCAGCTCCCCCAGCCCGCCGCTGAGCACGCCGGCGGCGCGGGCCTGGACCAGGACGTTGCCCAGGGCCGTGGCTTCCACGGGGCCGGCGATCACGCGTTTGCCGGTGGCGTCGGCGGTGAGCTGGCACAGGAGCCGGTTCTGGGATCCGCCGCCCACAATGTGCACGACGCCGGCCCGGACGTCCGCGAGCCGTTCGGCGTCGGCGATGGTCCGGGCGTAGCCGGCGGCAAGGCTGTCCAGGATGCACCGCACGATGTGCGCGGGATGCTCCGGCAGGACCGTGCCGGTGTTCCGGACCGCGGCCCGGATCCGTTCGGGCATGTTGTCCGGGGCGATGAAATAAGGGTCGTCGGCGTTGATGACCGGCCCGCCGGGCGGAAGAGTCGCGGCCGCGTCGAGCAGCTCCACCAGTTCCGGCCGGTAGCCTTCGGCAGCCCAGGTGCGCTGGCATTCGCTGAGCAGCCAGAGGCCGCCGACGTTGCGCAGGTAGCGGATGGTGCCGTCCACGCCGCGTTCGTTGGTGAAGTTCGCGGTCCGGCTGGCCTCGGTCAGGACCGGGTGGGACAGTTCGACGCCGACCAGGGACCACGTGCCGGAGGAGACGTAGGCGAAATTCTCGTTAGCGCCTCCGGCGTCCGCACCTCCGGCGTCCGCCGGGACGGCGGCGACGGCCGAGGCGGTGTCGTGCGAGCCGACGGCGACGACCTTTGTCGCGGCGGGCAGGCCGGTCCGTTCCGCGGTCTCCGGCAGCAGGGGGCCGAGGATCTCGCCGGGCTGGATCAGCGGCGGGAACAGGTTCGTGGGCAGGTCCAGGGCGGCCAGGAACTCCGTGGCCCACTCCCCCGCGACGGCGTCGAAGAGCCCGGTGGTGGAGGCGTTGGTGGCCTCGGTGCGGCGCTGGCCGGTCAGCAGGAACCCGATGAGATCCGGGATGAGCAGGGCCTGCAGCCCCTCCAGCGCCGGCTCCGTGGCGAGCTGATAGATCGTGTTGAACGGCAGGAACTGCAGCCCGGTGGTGGCGTAGAGCCGGGCAGGATCGAGTTTTTCGTGGACCCGGGAGATGGCGGCACGGGACCGGTCGTCGCGGTAGCTGAACGGCGCGGCGGCCAGGTCACCGGCGGCGTTGACCAGCCCGTAGTCCACCGCCCAGGTGTCGATCCCGATGCTGGCGATGCTCTCGCCGCGGGCCGCGGCCGCCCTGGCGGCGGCCGCGAGCCCGGCGAGGACCTCGGCGAACAGCGCGTCGAAGTCCCAGCGGAGGCCGCCGTCGAGCTCCTTGACCCCGTTGGGGAACCGGTGCACGGTCTCCAGCACGGCCCTCGCCCCGCCGGGACTGCCGGCGATCCGGCCCAGGATGACCCGGCCCGAGGACGCGCCGATGTCGATTGCGGCAAAAGCACTGCCGGCAACTGCCCCGGCGGGGGCCGGGGCAGTAGCTGCTGGTGGCACGGTTTTCATCGCAGGAAGGCCGCGGCCACGCCGGCGTCCACGGGGATGTGGAGCCCGGTGGTGTGGGAGAGCTCGCTGCCGGTGAGTACGGCGGCGGCGTTGGCCACGTTTTCGGGCAGCACTTCGCGCTTGAGCAGGGTGCGCTGGGCGTAGTACTTGCCCAGTTCCTCTTCCTGCACGCCGTAGACGGCGGCGCGTTTGGCGCCCCAGCCGCCAGCGAAGATCCCGGAGCCGCGGACCACGCCGTCGGGGTTGATGCCGTTGACCCGGATCCCGTACTCGCCCAGTTCCGCGGCGAGGAGCCGGACCTGGTGGGCCTGGTCTGCCTTGGTGGCGGAGTAGGCGATGTTGTTCGGGCCGGCGAACACGGAGTTCTTGGAGGAGATGTAGATGATGTCCCCGCCCATTTCCTGGCCGATCATCACCTGCGCGGCGGCCTTGGCCACCAGGAACGAGCCCTTGGCCATGACGTTGTGCTGGAGGTCCCAGTCCTTTTCCGTGGTTTCCAGGAGCGGCTTGGAGATGGAGAGCCCGGCGTTGTTGACAACCAGGTCCAGTCCGCCGAAGGCCAGGACGGCTTCCTGGATGGCGGCGGCGATCTGGGTTTCGTCGGTGACGTCGGCCTGGACGCCGATCGCGACGTCGGCGCCGCCGAGTTCCGCGGCCACGGCCCGGGCGTTGTCCAGGTTCAGGTCCGCGATGACCACGCACGCGCCGTCGGCGGCGAAGCGGGTGGCGATCGCCTTGCCGATGCCCGACGCCGCCCCGGTCACCAGGGCGATCCGGCCGGCATGGGATTTCGGCTTGGGCATCCGGGCCAGCTTGGCTTCCTCCAGGGCCCAGTACTCGATCCGGAACTTCTCGGCTTCCTCGATCGGGGCGTAGGTGGAGACGGCTTCGGCGCCGCGCATGACGTTGATGGCGTTGAGGTAGAACTCCCCCGCCACCCTGGCGGTCTGCTTGTTCGCCCCGAAGGAGAACATGCCCACGCCGGGCACCAGCACAATCGCCGGGTCCGCGCCGCGCAGGGCAGGGCTGTCCGGGGTTGCGTGCCGGTCGTAGTACCCCTGGTAGTCCTCGCGGTAGGCGGCGTGGAGTTCCTTCAACCGGGCCACAGAGTCTTCAACCGGGGCGTCGGCGGGCAGGTCCAGGACCAGGGGCTTGACCTTGGTGCGCAGGAAGTGGTCCGGGCAGGACGTGCCCAGGGCCCCGAGGCGCGGGTGTTCGGCGCTTTCGAGGAACGCCAGGACGGCCGGGTCGTCGCTGAAGTGCCCCAGCTGCGGCTTGTCGGTGGAGGCGAGTCCGCGGATCACGGGGGCCAGGGCGGCGGCCTTCGCGCGGCGCTCGGCTTCCGGGAGGGCGGCGTAGCCGGGCAGCTTGGGACCGAACGGTTCGTTCTTGCCGTGGTCCTTGATGTATTGCTCGGCCTGCTCGATGATCCACAGCGAGTTGGCTTCGGCTTCCTCGCTGGTGGCGCCCCAGGCGGTGATGCCGTGGCCGCCGAGGATGGTGCCGACGGCGTGCGGGTTGGCGTCCTTGATCGCGGCGATGTCCAGGCCGAGCTGGAAGCCGGGGCGCCGCCAGGGCACCCAGGCCACCTTCTCGCCGAAGATCTCCTTGGTCAGGGCCTCGCCGTCGGCGGCCGTGGCGATGGCTATCCCGGAGTCCGGGTGCAGGTGGTCCACGTGCGCGGCATCGACCAGGCCGTGCATGGCGGTGTCGATCGACGGCGCGGCGCCGCCTTTGCCATGCAGGCAGTAATCGAACGCGGCGACCATTTCGTCTTCACGCTCGACGCCGGGGTACACGTTCTTGAGCGCCTGCAGCCGGTCCAGCCGCAGCACGGCCAGGCCCTCGGCCTTCAGCGTGCCCAGGTCACCGCCGGAGCCCTTGACCCACAGGAGCTCGACGTCGTCGCCGGTCACGGGGTCCTTTTCGGTGCCCTTGGCGGAGGTGTTGCCGCCGGCGAAGTTGGTGTTCCGCTTGTCCGCGCCGAGGCGGTTGGAACGGGAGATCAGTTCTTCAACAGTCGTGTTTGTTGTGTTTTGCATGTTCATGCCTATGCGCCCCATCCGGCCTGGTGGCCGCCGACGCGGTCCTCGTTGATCTTCTTCTGGTAACCGCTGGCCTTGAAGGCGGCCATCGGGTCCGCGGGCAGGCCGCGGGATTCACGCCACCGCGCCAGGGCGGGGCGGACATCGGTATAAAAGGCATCGTTGAAGATGCCGTTGGCGGCCAGGACGTCGCCGCTGCGCTGGGCCTCGGCGAGCGCGTCGGTGTCGATCAGCAGGGCGCGGGCGGTCATTTCCTGGACATTGAGCACGGACCGGATCTGGCCCGGGATCTTTTCCTCCAGGTTGTGGCACTGGTCCAGCATCAGGGCGACACGTGAATTCTCTCCTGCGGACTTACCGAATCCGCCGCCGCGGATGACCTCGTGCATGATCCGGAAGAGCTGGAAGGGATCCGCCGCACCGACGATCAGGTCATCGTCCGCGTAGAAGCGGGAGTTGAAGTCGAAGGAGCCGAGCTTGCCCAGGCGCAGCAGCTGCATGACGATGAACTCGATGTTGGTGCCGGGGGCGTGGTGGCCGGTGTCGAGGCAGACGAAGGCTTTCTCGCCCAGGGCCAGGGTCTGGGCGTAGGAGGTACCCCAGTCCGGAACATCGGTGTGGTAAAAAGCCGGCTCGAAGAACTTGTACTCCAGCACCAGGCGCTGCTCGTCACCCAGGGCGGCATAGATTTCCTGCAGCGACTCGGCCAGGCGGTCCTGCCGGCCGCGCATGTCGTCCTGGCCCGGGTAGTTGGTGCCGTCCGCGAGCCAGATCTTCAGATCCCGCGAGCCCGTGGCGTTCATGATCTCCAGGCACTCGAGGTGGTGGCCGATCGCGCGGCGGCGGACCGCGGGATTAGAGGAGGTCAGGGAGCCGAACTTGTACTCGTCGTCCTGGAAGGTGTTGGAGTTAATGGTGCCAAGTCCCACGCCGAGCTCCGCCGCGAACTCCTTCAGGGCCGCGTAATCATCCACCTTGTCCCAGGGGATGTGCAGCGCGACGGTGGGCGCGAGTCCGGTGAGTTCGTGGACCTTCGCGGCGTCGGCCAGCTTCTCGTGGACCGTGCGCGGGGTGCCGGGAGTGCCGAACACTTTGAAGCGGGTGCCGGAGTTGCCGTAGGCCCAGGACGGGACCTCGATGGCGAGTTCCCCGAGGCGGCCCAGGGCCGTTTCTGTGGTGTTCATGGTTGTTCCTTCTGCGGTTGGTGGTTGTCCCCGGCGGCGCTGGCTGCGGACAACTGGTCCTCGAGATTGAAGATTTCGGTGAGCTGGAGGAAGTCTTGGTCCGGCGCCTGGGCGCTGTCCTCGAAGAGGGTTGCCATCTCCGCCTGCCAGCGGCCGTTCACTTCGGTCAGTGCCATGCGGGCCCGGGCTGCGTCGAAGTCGTCGCATTCCAGGTAGCCCACAAGGAGCCCGTCCCCGGCGAGGAACAGCGAGTAGTTGTTCCAGCCGGCCGCTTTGAGCTCCCGGAGCATCTCCGGCCAGACGGCGGCGTGGCGGCGCCGGTACTCGGGAATCTGGCTGGGTTTGACCGAGGAGCGGAAGCACACCCTCATGAAAATCTCTCCTGGTTCCGACTCTAATTGAATCGATTCATTCACACAATAGGATACTGCGGATTTGTTTCGCAGGCTCCGGCGCTGATCGTGAAATCAGCGCCGGAGCCGCGGCAGCTTAGAAGTTGTACTGGTCCACGTTCTCCGGGGTGAAGACGGTGGGATCGCCGAGCAGCACGGTGGAGTCAGGGCCAATCTTGAACTCACCCAGGGAGCCGGCCTTGAATGTCTGGCCTTCGGCGCCGGTGATCTGGCCCGAAGCCAGGGCTGCGCCGGCGTAGGCGGCGAGGTAGCCGAGCTTCTCGACATCCCACAGGGCGAAGGACTTCATGGTGCCGTCCTTCAGGAATTCCTTGAGCTGGCTCGGGAAGCCGAGCCCGGTCAGCTGGACCTTGCCCTTGTATTCGGAGCCGGAGAGGTACTGGGCGGCAGCGGCGATGCCGACGGTCGTAGGCGAGATGATGCCCTTGAGCGTCGGGTGGGCCTGGAGCAGCGCCTGGACTTCCTGCTGGGACTTCTGGGCATTGTCATCGCCGTAGGCGGTCGCGACGAGCTTGAGCTTTGCGTACTCGGGCTTCTGGAGTTCCTTCTTCATCAGCTCGATCCACGCGTTCTGGTTCGTGGCGTTGGCTGTGGCAGACAGGATGGCGATGTCCCCGCCGTCGGGACCGATGGCATCGGAAATGAGCTTGATCTGGGTGGACGCGATACCTTCAGCGGTGGCCTGGTTGATGTAGATGTCGCGGCAGGAGGGATCGGTGTCGGAGTCAAAGGTGACAACTTTCGCTCCCGCGCTGCGGGCCTCGTCCAGCGCCGAACAGATGGCCTTGGGGTCGTTGGCGGAGGTCGCAATGACTTCGGTGCCCTGCTGCGTGAGCGTGTTGATGTAGCTCACCTGGCTGGAGGCGCTGGCCTCGGACGGGCCCACCTCGGAGAAGGTGCCCTTGTACTCGGCGACCGCGTTCTTGCCGCCGCGGTCCGTGACGGTGAAGTAGGAGTTGTTCAGCTGCTTGGGCAGGAACGCGACTTTCAGGCCTTCCTTGATCGTCGCGTTGGGGTCTGCGGAGGCGCTGGAGGTGGCGCCTCCGCTGCCGGCGGTGCTGGAGGTGTTGGTGGTTCCGCCGCAGGCGCTCAGCGCCAGCGCGAGGCCCGTGGCGACGGCGATATAGGCCGGCGCGAGGCGACGGGATCTGGTGGAGGGGATGAATTTCATGGTGGTGCCTTTCAATGAAAGTCGTTGTTGCAGTGGTGTGTGGACAGGGTCAGGTCGTTGACGCTTTTCGGGACAGCGATCGGAGCCAGCTGATGGCGTTGGGGGCGACGACGGCGAGGATCAGGAGGCCGCCGGTGAGCATGGACAGGGTGTCCTCGGGGACGCTGGCGAGCTGCAGCGCGTTGCGGAGGATCGCGAGGAGCCCGACGCCGGCGATCACGCCAGGCAGGGTGCCTTTGCCGCCGAAGATGGACACGCCGCCAAGCAGGACTGCGGCGATGACCGACAGTTCCAGGCCGGTGGCGTTGTCGCCGCGTGCACTTCCGTAGCGCAGGGTCCACCAGATGCCGACGGCCGCCGCGATCAGGCCCGAGATGACGAAGAGCCAGAACTTGGTCCGGGCGACGCCGATGCCCGAGAAACGGGCGGCGTCGACGCTGTAGCCGATGGCGAACAACGAGCGGCCGAAGCCGGTGAAGTGCAGGGCGATGCCGAAAATGATGACCAGGAGAATGACCGGCAGGATCCAGACGGGGATGCCCGTGGTGCCGATCTTCGCCTGCAGGGCCGTGGTGATGGCCCGCGGGAAGCTGGTGACCGCCTGGTCCCCCAGGACAACGAAGGCCAGGCCCCGGTACAGCGCCAGGGTACCGATGGTCACGGCCAGGGAGGGCAGGCCGACCACGGAGACCAGGAATCCGTTGAGCGCCCCGGACACGGCGCCGAGCACAAGGCACAAGGGGACAATGGTTTCCATGGGGATACCGGCGTTCCAGAGCGCTCCGAAGACGCAGCTGGTGAAGCCTGCGATGCTGGCGACGGAGAGGTCGATCTCGCCGGTGATGATGATCAGGGTCATCGGCAGGGCCAGGAGCAGGACCGGGATGATGTCGATGAGCAGGAACCCGACGTTGCGGGACGTGGCGAAGCCGCTCACGGTCAGGGACGCCACGATGATGCTGGCCACGAGGGCCACAATGATGGCGGCGTCCCAGCTGCGCAGGAAGCCGAAGCGGGGGGCGCGGCGGGTTTCTTCTGCCGGCGGTGCTGTATCAACCAGCATGTGAATCGTGTCCTCTCAGACGGCGCTCGGTGCGCAGGGCAAGGTACCGGTCCAGGACAATCGAGGCCAGGATCAGGACGCCGATCATGGCCCGCTGCCAGAACGGCGAGACTCCCAGGACGGGAAGGGCCGAGGTGATGGTGGTCAGGAGGACGGCGCCCAGTGCGGCCCCGTAGACCGTGCCGACACCGCCGGCGATGGCCACCCCGCCAACCACAGCCGCCGCCACGACGTTCAGTTCAAGGCCCTGGCCCGCCGTGGCGTCCAGGTTGCCGTACTTGGCCGCGTAGATGACTCCGCCGAGTCCGGCGAGGGCGCCGGAGATCGCGAAGGCGTAAAAGACCCTCCGCCCGACCCGGATTCCGTACAGCCGGGCGGCCTGGACGTCGGACCCGATGGCGTAGAACTCGCGGCCGGAGCGCCGGTTGTTCAGGTAGAGGCCGAAGGAGATGACGACGGCGAGGGCGATCAGGGCCAGATAGGGAAGGCCCAGAAAGGCGCCGGCACCGAGTGCCAGGAAGTCTGCCGGCAGGTTGGACGGGCTGATCTGCTGGCCCTGGGCCCAGGCGAAGTCAACACCTCGGAAGATATACAGGGTTCCCAGGGTCACCACCAGGGCGGGCACCTTGGCCACCGCGATCAGCGCGCCGTTGACGGCTCCGAGCAGGGCACCGAAAGCGATGCCGATCGCGAGCATTGCGATCACGGGAAGGTCGGGAAGCGCGATGAAGATTTTTCCGGTGGCGAAGGCGGTCAGGCCGAGCACCGAACCGACCGAGAGGTCCACGTTCTTCGTCACGATCACGATCGCCTGGCCGACGGCGAGGATGACCAGGATCGAGGAGTTCAGCAGCAGGTCTTTGATGCTTTGCGGGCCCAGGAACCGGGGGTTGGCGGCGACCGTGACGGCGATCAGGATCACCAGCGCAAGGAACACGCTGAACTCACGGGATCGGGTCAATGTCCCCAGCCAGGCCGTGGACGGCTGGCGTTGCAGGGTTAGGGTGGTCACGCTGTTGTCTCCTTGGTGTTCGGGTCGACTCCCGTGGCGGCCGTCATGACGGATTCCTCCGTGGCGTCGTTGCGACTGAGTTCTGCGGTGATCCGTCCCTCGTGCATCACCAGTACGCGGTCCGACATGCCCAGGATCTCGGGCAGCTCCGAGGAGATCATGAGGACGGCGAGTCCGGTGCCGGCGAGCTCCGAGATGAGCCGGTGGACCTCGGCCTTGGTGCCGACGTCGATGCCGCGGGTGGGTTCGTCGATGATCAGGATGCGCGGGCCGGTGGCCAGCCACTTGCCCAGGACGACCTTCTGCTGGTTGCCGCCGGAGAGAGTCGAGATCGGGGACACCGGGGACCCCGCCTTGATCTGCAGCTTCTTGGCCCATTCCTTGGTGGCCCCGGCCTCGGCCTGGCTGGTGAGGAGACCGAAGCGGCTCAGCTTCTTGCGGAGCGTGAGCGTAAGGTTGCGGCTCACGCTCAGCTCCATGACGAGGCCCTGCTTGCGCCGGTCTTCAGGCACGAACGCGAGTCCGGCGGCCATTGATGCCCGGGGAGACAAGGACTTGAGCGGCTCGTTGCGGACCAGCACTTCGCCGGAATCGTATTTGTCGATGCCGAAGACAGCCCGCGCCACCTCGGAACGCCCGGCGCCGACAAGGCCGCTGAGGCCGACGATTTCGCCGGATTTCACCGTGAAGGAGATGTCAGAGAAGACACCCTTGCGGCTGAGCCCCTTCACCTCCAGGGCGGTGGGCCCGATCGTCGTTTCCTGCTTCGGAAACAGGGAGGCGACGTCGCGGCCGACCATCTGCCGGATCACGCCATCAACTGTCAGGTCGGCGGCCGGGGCGGTGGCGACGTGCGCGCCGTCGCGCATCACGGTGATCCAGTCCGCCAGGGCGAAGACTTCCTCGAAGCGGTGGGAAATGAAGAGCACCGCGGACCCTTGGGCCTGCAGGGTCCGGGTGACGGCGAAAAGCCGGTCAACCTCGACGCCGCTGAGCGCCGCCGTCGGCTCGTCCATGATCAGGACCCGGGCGTCGAGCGAAATCGCCTTGGCGATTTCCACCACCTGCTGGTCGGCGATCGAGAGACCCTGCGCAGCCCTGTCGGGATCGATTTTCACTCCGAGCTGCTGAAAAAGTTCCAGCGACTGCTGGCGCATCGCTTTCCGGTCGATCCGACCCAGCGAACGCAGCGGCTGCCGGCCCATGAAGATGTTTTCGGCGACCGTGAGGTCCGGGAACATGGTGGGTTCCTGGTAGATGACGGCAATCCCGGCTTCGCGGGCATGGAGCGGATCGCGGAACGAGACCTCCTCGCCATCGAGCAGGACCTCGCCGCGGTCCTGCTGGTGCAGACCCGCGAGGGTCTTGACCAGGGTGGATTTGCCGGCGCCGTTTTCGCCGACCAGCGCGGTGACCTGGCCCCGGTACAGGCTCAGGCTTGCGCCGCGCAGTGCGTGCACGGCACCGAAGGACTTGTGGATGTCCCGCAGTTCCAGCAAGGGAACGTCGGCTTCCTCAACACTCCGGCTGCTCCGAACCTTGGCGTCCTGTGCTTCGGCCATGTCCGTTACTCCTTTGTAATGAATCGATTCATTTGTGAACCTCCTCACACGTTAGGGCTTGTTTCCATCGCGTGTCAAGATGCCAACGTGAGGACGGACACTATGAAGGACGTAGCATTGAGCGAACGGATTGATTCGATTCAGTGAGAGGGAGGTCCGCGTGCCAGGGGGCCCGGGTGCAAAGCTGAAGGATGTTGCCGCGCTGGCGGGCGTTTCCGTCGGCACTGTCTCGAACGTCCTCAACCGGCCGGAGCAAGTCTCCCCGGACAAGAGGAACCGTGTCCTTGCCGCCATCGACGAGCTCGGTTTCGTGCGGAACGAATCTGCCCGGTCGCTGCGCTCCGGATCCACCCGAAGCCTGGGCATGCTGGTGCTGGACGTCCGCAACCCCTTCTTCACCGATGTCGCGATGGGGGCCGAAAACGTCGCCGAGGACCACAAGCACTCCCTGATCCTGGCCAACAGCGCCGAAGACTCCGGGCGGGAGCAGGCCTATCTCGACCTCTTCGAGCAGCAGCGCGTGCAGGGGATCCTGATCACCCCATTCGGGCAGGTTCTTGAACGGCTCGAAACGATGCGTTCCCGGGGCATTCCCTCGGTTCTCGTTGACCGGCTCGCCAGGACGGACCAGTTCTGCTCGGTCTCGGTGGACGACGTTGCCGGCGGCAAGGCCGCACTGGCCCACCTCCTGGACGTCGGCTCGGTGCGCCCGGCGTTCGTCGGCGGCCCCTTTACGCTGCAGCAGGTCGAGGACCGCTACCGCGGTGCCGCTGAGGCGGCGGAACGGGCCGGGGTCCCCATACAGCTGTTCGAAACCCCCGACCTGAAATTTGATCGCGGACGCCAGGTGGGCGATCTGATCAGCAAACTCGAGGCCGCCGTGCGGCCAGATGCCGTGTTTGCCGCCAACGACCAACTGGCGCTCGGACTCCTGCAGTCCTTCGCCGCCAACGGGGTCCGCGTTCCCGAGGACATCGCCATTGTCGGCTTCGACGACATCGACTTTGCGTCCCAATCAAGCATTCCGCTGACCTCCATCAGCCAGCCACGGCAGCTCATCGGCGAGCGGGCCGCCGAGCTCCTTTTCGACGAGATCAACGACCAGCCCGGGCACGTGCACAGCCAAGTGGTGTTCACGCCGGAGCTCGTTGCCCGGCAGAGCACCCGGCGCCGCTAGCGAGCCCCTGGCTCCATAGCGGCCGGGCCCACCCAGGTTTTCCGCCGGCACCATTGACCGGGCACGTCCTTCTGAGTACGGTCTCGTGCATCGATCCGCGCCTGCCGCGGCTGCACCCGCGGCAGGGAACACTTCGGGAGGCCCCGATGGGCAGCACAGATTATGAGTTCCGGACCGTCTGGCGGGTGGCGGGCACGCCGGAGGAGGTCGTGGCCGCCCTGGGTGATGCCACCACCCTGCCCCTGTGGTGGCCATCCGTTTACCTCAGCGCCGAGCCGGTGGCCGGCGGCCCCGAACCCGCCCCCGGCCTTCCGCGCCCCACGCGCCTGCACACGAAGGGCTGGCTGCCCTATACGCTCCGCTGGACCCTGACGGTCACGGAGCCAATCACCGGCCGCGGCTTCGCCCTCACCGCTGCCGGCGACCTCAACGGCACCGGCCGCTGGACTTTTGAAGAAGACGGACCAGAAACGGTCATCACCTACGACTGGCGCGTCAGTGCCGCAAAGCCCCTGCTGCGGCAGCTGAGTTGGCTGCTGAAGCCGGCTTTCGCCGCCAACCACCGCTGGGCGATGGCCCGCGGCCAGGAGAGCCTCGCCCTGGAGCTGCGCCGGCGCCGCGCGGCAGCGGGGAGCGTCTCGGGGCGCACTGCGACCGGCCCAGCGGCTGTTCCGCCGCCGCCCCCGCCCACCTTTGCCTGGCTGACCCGGCGCGCAGCCCGCACGGGCACGCAGACGGCCGCCTAGCGTCCGGAGTTTTGCCCGGGGCACCCGCCCGGACTTCCATCCCTGGACTTGTGCACAACAGTAAGTAAGTGTCTCATTCACTTGACCATTGAGGCGGGAGGCCAATCCACGGTTAGCTAAGTCACATCCTCGTTTCCCGTCACCGTTCAGGACTCCTCATGACCTTGCAGAATAACCGCCCTTCCGGCAGCGCCGCCCAGTGGGACGACGTCGAGATCGGCGACGCCGTCCACCTCCACCGCGGCGGCCGCCTCGAGCACGCGGGCCTCGTCGACAACCGCACGCCCGACGGCGACGTCGTATGGGTGCTCTCCGACGGCGGGCACCGGCAGCTGTTCCACGTTGCCGACGGCTTTGAACTGAGCGTGGCAGACCCCGAAGGAGCCGGCCATGCTGGCGACTGACCGGCCAACGGCTCTGGCACGGCAGCCGGAAATCCTGTCTGGGTCCGCGGCCGGGGCGGACCCTTGGGCCGCTTCCTGCCCCGACGACTGCCACTACTGCTCGGGGCCCGAGACCGACTAGGGCAGCCTCTTTCCGGCTCCGGGAAATAGCGCGCGGCGCAGTTGACCTCGGCCGATGCCGGGAAATCACAATCCGGACATCAATCGGGCCCCGCCGCAGTGGCATCGTTGACTAAGGCAACGGCGGGGATAATGGTTGAGCCATGAGGTCTCAGCGAATGAAGCACGCACTGGTTGTGACAACGGCTGCCGCGGCGGCCCTCTTCCTTAGCGGCTGCGGGGGCAGCTCGACGCAGGCCCAGTCGGCCACGTCCCCGCCCAGCCCGTCTGCCACGGAAACAAGCCAGCCGCCGGCGACGTCCGCCGCCGCGCCGGAATCCACTGCGGCCGCCGCACCGTCCACCGCCAAGGGCGGCCCCCAGCTGTGCAAGGCCGCAAGCCTGACCGGCACCACCGATGCCACGGGCGGCGGCGCGGCCGGCAGCATCTACATGCAGCTGATCCTGACCAACTCCGGCACCGAGCCGTGCCTGCTGAAGGGCTTCGCGGGCGTTTCCCTCACAGCAGGGGCCGACGGCGAGCCGATCGGGGCCGCCGCCACCCGCGACGACTCGGGCCCGGTCACCGACGTCACGCTTGCCCCGGGCAAGGCCGGCACAGCCACCCTGCGCTACACCCAGGCCGCCAACTACCCGGACTGCACCCAGACACCGGCGGCAGGATTCCGGGTCTACCCGCCCAACGACACCGCGTCGCTGTTCATCCCACAGCAACTGGACGCCTGCACCAACACGGAGATCAACCTGCTGACCATCGGTGCCTTCCAGCCCAAGTAACACCGTCCCCCGCGTCTCGGCTCCAGCGCGCCAGTGCTCCCGCCCGTTTCCGGGGCGCCTGGCCCCCGCGGGACCCGCGGGGCGCCGTGATGGGGCCGGGACAATAGTGTCGGCGGGGTAGGGCATGATGGAGGAATGAAGGGGCAGGAGCTCGCCGGCGGCACACTCGCGGCCGACGCCATGGACCGGTTCAGCCGGCCGACCCGGGACTGGTTCCTGGGCGCTTTTTCTGCGCCCACACCGGCCCAGAACGGCGCCTGGAATGCCATCTCCTCCGGTGCGCACGCCCTCGTCGTCGCGCCCACCGGCTCCGGCAAGACGCTCGCCGCGTTCCTCTGGGCGCTGGACCGGCTGCTCGTCTCCGCCCCCGCAGAGCCCGACGCCCTGCCCGGCCTGGACGCGGTGGCCAAGGGCGGGCGCCGGACGACTGCTCGAGGCAAGACGCCTCAGCGCAAGACCCGCGTGCTGTACATTTCCCCGCTCAAGGCTCTCGGCGTCGACGTCGAACGCAACCTCCGCGCGCCGCTGATCGGCATCACGCAGACCGCCAAACGCCTGGACCTGCCGGCCCCGCTCATTACGGTGGGTGTCCGGTCCGGGGACACGACGGCGTCCGACCGCCGCTCGCTGCTCAGCCACCCGCCCGATATCCTCATCACCACCCCGGAATCCCTCTTCCTGATGCTGACGTCCAAGGCCCGCGAAACCCTCAGCGAGGTGGACACGATCATTGTTGACGAGGTCCACGCCGTCGCCGGCACCAAGCGCGGGGCGCATCTGGCGGTGTCCCTGGAACGGCTGGACGCGCTGCTGCCCAAGCCCGCCCAGCGGATCGGGCTCTCGGCCACCGTGGAACCCAAGGAGCTGGTGGCGCAGTTTCTCGCCGGCTCGGCGCCGGTGGAAATTGTCGCTCCTCCGTCACGGAAGAACTGGGACCTGACCGTCTCCGTCCCGGTGGAGGACATGTCCGATCTCCAGGGCGCCGCCGGGGCGTTCGACTCCGGTCCGGCCTCCGGTCTGCAGCCGCAGGCGTCCATCTGGCCGCATGTGGAGGAAAAGATCGTGGACCTGGTGCTCGCCAACCAGTCCACTATCGTGTTTGCGAACTCCCGGCGCCTCGCCGAACGGCTGACCGCCCGGCTCAACGAAATCTACGCCGAACGCCAGCTCCTGGCAGCCGCCGGCGGCTGGACCGACTTTGGCGACGGCGCCCCGGACTTCAACGCCGTGCCGAGTCCAGTGCCGTCCGGCGGCGTCGGCGTGCCCTCCGGCGGCGCCGCCGCGCAGCCCACATCCACCGCCACACCGGCCCACATGATGGCCCAGGCCGGAAGCACCGCCGGCGCCGATCCCGTGCTGGCCCGCGCCCACCACGGCTCCGTGTCCAAGGACCAGCGCGCCCTGATCGAGGATGACCTGAAATCCGGGCGGCTGCGCTGCGTCGTGGCCACGTCCTCACTCGAGCTCGGCATCGACATGGGTGCCGTGGACCTGGTGGTGCAGGTCGAGTCGCCGCCTTCCGTGGCCAGCGGCCTGCAGCGGGTGGGCCGCGCCGGCCACCAGGTCGGCGAGGTCTCCCAGGGCGTCCTGTTCCCGAAGCACCGGGCAGACCTGGTCCACACGGCCATCACCGTGGAGCGGATGCTCGCGGGCAAGATCGAGCGGCTCAGCGTACCGGCCAACCCGCTGGACATCCTGGCCCAGCAGACGGTCGCCGCCACGGCCCTCGGCGCCATCGACGTGGAGGACTGGTTCAACACGGTCCGGCGGTCGGCGCCGTTCGCCTCGCTCCCCCGCTCCGCGTTCGAGGCCACCCTGGACCTCCTGGCCGGGCGGTACCCCTCGGATGAATTCGCCGAACTGCGCCCTCGGGTGATCTGGGACCGGAACGCCGGGACCATCGAGGGCAGGCCCGGCGCGCAGCGGCTCGCCGTCACTTCCGGCGGCACCATCCCGGACCGCGGGCTGTTCGGTGTCTACATCATCGGCACCGAAGTGGAGGGCACCGGCGGTGGGGGCTCCCCGGGCGGCGCCAGCGCGGACGGCAGGGCAGCCAGCCCGGCCGCCGCCGCAGCCAAGGGCGGGCGCCGGGTGGGCGAACTCGACGAGGAAATGGTCTATGAATCCCGGGTCGGCGACGTCTTCGCCCTCGGCGCCACGAGCTGGAAGATCGAGGACATCACGCACGACCGTGTCCTGGTCTCGCCGGCGTTCGGCCAGCCCGGCAAGCTCCCCTTCTGGAAGGGCGACTCCCTGGGCCGGCCGGTGGACCTGGGCCGCGCCCTCGGCGCGTTCATGCGCGAACTGGCGGCGTCCGACGTCGGGCCGGCAACGGAGCGGTGCAAGGCCAGCGGACTGGACGATTACGCCGCGAACAACCTGATCCAGTACCTCGCCGAACAACGGCTCGCCACCGAGGTGGTCCCCAGCGACACGACCCTCGTGGTCGAACGCTTCCACGACGAGCTCGGCGACTGGCGCGTGGTGCTGCACAGCCCCTTCGGCATGCCCGTGCACGCACCGTGGGCCCTGGCCGTGGGCCAGCGCCTGCAGCAGCGCTACGGGATGGACGGCTCGGCCATGGCCGCCGACGACGGCATCGTGCTGCGCGTGCCCATGATGGAGGATGAGCCGCCGGGCGCCGAGTTGTTCCTGTTCGACCCGGAGGAAATCGAGCAGATCGTGACGGCGGAGGTCGGCGGCAGCGCCCTGTTCGCCTCCCGGTTCCGCGAGTGCGCGGCCCGCGCGTTGCTCCTGCCGCGGCAGAATCCCGGCAAGCGGCAGCCCTTGTGGCAGCAGCGCCAGCGTTCGGCGCAGCTGTTGGATGTTGCCCGGAAGTACCCGACGTTCCCGATTGTCCTTGAGACGGTCCGCGAGTGCCTGCAGGATGTCTACGACCTTCCGGCGCTGAAGGACATCGCCGCGTCGGTGGAGCGCCGCGAGCTCAGGATCGTCCAGACCACCACCCAGCAGCCCTCCCCGTTCGCGAAGTCCCTGCTCTTTGGCTACGTGGCCCAGTTCCTCTACGAAGGCGACTCCCCGCTGGCGGAGCGCCGGGCCGCCGCCCTGGCCCTCGATTCCACCCTGCTCAACGAGCTCATGGGCCGCGTGGAGCTGCGCGAACTGCTGGATGCGAAGGTCATCGAGGCCACCGAGCGCGAACTGCAGCGGCTGGCGCGCGACCGCCAGGTGCGCGGCCTGGAGGGCGTCGCGGACCTTCTGCGCCTCCTGGGTCCGCTCTCGCCGGACGAGGTCGCCGCCCGCCTGGAGCCGGTGGCGGCCCGGGCCCAGGGCAGCGGGACCGCCGGGACCGCCGGGACCGGCGGGACCGATCAGGGGAGCCTGCCTGTCGAAACCCCGGCGACGGAGGCCGACGCCGCCGCCCACCTCACCGCACTGCAGCGGGCCAACCGGGCGATCAAGGTCAACATCGGCGGCATCGAACGCTTCGCGGCCGTCGAGGATGCCGCCCGGCTCCGGGATGCCCTCGGCGTGCCGCTGCCCATGGGTGTGCCGTTGGCCTTCATCGAACCGGTCGCGGACCCCCTCGGCGACCTCGTCTCGCGCTACGCCCGCACGCACGGGCCCTTCACCGCCGCGGAGGCCGCGGCGCGGCTGGGACTGGGCGTCGCCGTCGTCGGCACGGCACTGAAGCGGCTGGCCGCGGACGGGCGCGTGGTGGAAGGAGAGTTCCGCCCGCACGCTGCGCCACCGGCGGTCACGTCGGGCAGCACGGCAGCCGGTGAAGAATCCGGGGATGAGGGTTCCGGCGAGGGGGGATCCGGCGAGGGGGGATCCGGCGAGGAGGCGGTCCAGCCCGCCGTTTTGCCCGCCGTTTTGCCTGCGGCCCTGCCCACTGCTCTGCCTGCGGCGGGGGTGAGCGAATGGTGCGACGCCGAGGTCCTCCGCAAGCTGCGCCGCCGCTCGCTCGCCGCGCTCCGCGCCGAAGTCGAGCCGGTGGACGCCGCCGCCTACGGCCGGTTCCTTCCCGCCTGGCAGAACGTGCGGACCCCGGGCGGCCGCGGCCAGTCCGCGCTCCGCGGCCTGGACGGCATCATCACGGCCATCGACCAGCTCTCCGGCGTGCCCATTCCGGCCTCGGCTTGGGAGCCGCTTGTCCTGGCCAGCCGGGTCTCCAACTACCAGCCGGCCATGCTGGATGAGCTCATGGCCGCCGGCGAGGTCCTCTGGTCCGGTGCCGGCTCGCTGCCCGGCAACGACGGCTGGGTGAGCCTGCACCTCGCCGATTCGGCCGAACTGACGCTGAACCCGTCCATCGACTTCGAACCCGGCGACGCGCAGCGACGGCTCCTCGAGCACCTGCAGAACAACGGCGGCGGCTACTTCTTCCGGCAGCTGGCCGAGGTTGCCGGCGGCATGGATTCGGTGCTCAGCGACCAGGACGTGGTGGCCGCACTCTGGGATCTCGCCTGGGCGGGCCGGATTACCGGCGACACATTCGCCCCCGTCAGGGCCCTGATCGCCGGCGGCCACACCGCGCACCGGCAGGTGGGGCGCGCCCCGCGGGCACGCGCGCCGCGGCTCAGCCGGCTCGGACGGGCGCACGGCACCGGCCTGCTCGGATCACCGGGGCTCACCGGCGGCCGGTACGGATCCGTGACCGGCACCGCGCCCGCTCCCCCGCTCGCCGCGGGACGCTGGTCCGCGCTGCCCTCTCCGGAGCTCGATCCCACCATCCATGCGCGGGCCACCGCGGAGCTGCTGCTGGACCGCTACGGCGTGGTCACCCGCGGCTCGGTCATGGCAGAAAACATCCTCGGCGGCTTTGGCCTCATGTACAAGGTCCTGGCCCGGCTCGAGGAAGCCGGACGCTGCCGCCGCGGCTACTTCATCGAACACCTCGGTGCGGCGCAGTTCGCCGTCCCGGCCACGGTGGACCGGTTGCGGTCCTACGTCGAGGACGCCGAGCTGCACAAGGCCGAGCCGGTGGCCCTGGCCCTCGCCGCGACCGACCCCGCCAACCCGTACGGCGCCGCACTGCCGTGGCCCGCGCTCAACGTCGACGCCGGCACCGGCCACCGCCCGGGCCGGAAGGCCGGCGCCCTCGTGGTCCTGGTCGACGGCGCCCTGGCGCTGTATGTCGAGCGCGGCGGCAAGACCCTGCTCGCGTTCAGCGACGACCCCGGAGTCCTGGCCGCGGCCGGCACGGCCCTGGTGGGGGTGGTGACCCGCGGTGCGGTGGACAAGCTGATCATGGAAAAGGTCAACGGCCACGGCATCCTGGACACGCCGGTGGCGGACGCCCTCGCCCAGGCCGGCGCCTATTCCACCCCGAAGGGACTGAGGATCCGTGCCTGAGGGCGATTCGGTCTTCCGCGCCGCCGCACAGCTGCACGCAGCCCTGGCCGGCAAGGAACTGGTCTCCTCTGACTTCCGGGTCCCGCGCTTCGCCACCCTGAAGCTCGGCGGCTGGACCGTGGCCGAGGTGGTACCCCGCGGCAAGCACCTGCTGATGCGTGTCCAGGGCCCGACGCCCAGAGACCGGCTCACCATCCATTCGCACCTGAAGATGGAGGGCAGCTGGCAGGTCTACCCGCCCGGAGGCCGCTGGCGGAAGCCCGGCTTCACGGCCCGCTGCGTGCTGCGGACCGCCACGGCCGACGCCGTCGGGTTCTCCCTGGGCATCCTCGAGGTGGTCCGGACCGACCAGGAGGACACCGTCGTGGGGCACCTCGGCCCGGACCTGCTGGGCCCCGACTGGGACGCGGCCGAGGCCGAACACCGGCTGCTCGCGGCCCCCGACGTCCCGATCGGCGTCGCCCTGCTGGACCAGACCAAGCTGGCGGGAATCGGAAACATCTACCGGTGCGAGGCCTGCTTCCTCGCAGGAGTCCATCCGGCGTCGCCCGTCTCTGCAGTGACGGACCTGGCCGCCATCATCACCGACGCCCAGGTCCTGCTCTCCGCCAACCTCGGGCCAGGCCGACGGACCACCGTGCTGAACGCGCGGGGCGTGCCGGTGGGCCGCACCGCGGGGCGTCCCGGCTACTGGGTTTACCGGCGCGAGCACCAGCCGTGCCTCAAATGCGGCACCCCGATCCGCCGCGGCGTCCTGGGCAAGGACAACGGCACCGGCACGTTCACCGAGGAACGGGACATCTACTACTGCCCCACCTGCCAGCCCCTGGCGGGCCCCGGAACAGAAGGCGCCAGCTGACGGGCCCGCTGTCGGGGCCCGCGGAAATCAATCGGCGGAAATCAATCGGCCGGGCCGCTGCCCGCCGCCACCGGGAGCGCCGCCACAGGGACCGCCGTCCCGGCAACGGCGGCTTCCGTGTCAGAACGGGACGCTTCAGGTGCGGACGCTCCAGCTCCGGCCGCTTCGGTTGCGGCCGCTGGGACCGGACGCGCTTCCGGAACGGTGAACCGCGGCAGCAGCAACTGCACCAGGGGACCAATGGCCAGCGCGTACAGCACCGTGCCCACACCGACCGAGCCGCCCAGCAGCCAGCCCGCACCAAGGACCACCACTTCAATGCCGGTGCGGCACACCCGGACCGGCCAGCCCGTCCGCCGGGCGAGGCCCGTCATGAGCCCGTCCCGTGCGCCCGGGCCCAGGCGGGCGCCGATGTAGCAGGCGGATGCGACGCCGTTGAGCAGCACGGCCCCGACGAGCAGGCCGATCTGGCCGCCCAGATGCGAAAACTGTGGAATCAGGGCCAGCCCGAGGTCCGCGAAGACCCCCACCAGCACCGCGTTGCACAGGGTTCCCACACCGGGCCATTGCCGGAGCGGGATCCACAGCAGCAGCACCAGGAAGCTGACAACAACCACCACCGTGCCGAGGCTGAGCCCGGTCCTGGCCGCCAGCCCCTGGTGGAGCACGTCCCACGGCGCCGTACCGAGGCTGGCGCGGATGACCATGGCGAGGGAAATGCCATACAGGGCGAGGCCGAACAGGAGCTGGAGGAGTCTGCGGGTCAACATGGTCTCCATCCTCCACGAAAACTGGCCTTGCAATCCATAGCCAGTTTGAAATACTGGCTCTATGTCCGTCTCACTGACTCCGGGATCGCTGGCCCGTCTCCTGGGCGAGTGGAACGTCGGCGCCGCGCCCGCATACCGCGAGCTGGCCGACGTCGTCCGCCTGCTCATCCTCGACGGGCGCGTCGGCCTGGACGTCGCCCTGCCGAGCGAGCGCTCGCTGGCAGCGGGCCTCGGCATCAGCCGCACCACGGTGACCGCGGCCTACGCCCTGCTGCGCGAGCAGGGTTTCCTCAGCAGTGGCCAGGGCAGCCGGAGCCGGAGCTGCATCCCAAGCCAGGGCCCCGCGCATGCCGGCGGCCACGACGGAGCCCTGCGGCTGAGTGGCGCGCCCGGCCTCGCCGTGCCGGACGGGATCCTGGACCTGGCTTACGCCTCCCTGCCCGCCAGCGGCGAAGTGGTGCACCGGGCATTTGCCGCCGCGCTGACCGAATTGCCGGCCCTGCTGCCGGGCTTCGGCTACGACGCCCTGGGCGTGGGCCCGCTCCGGGAAGCCATTGCGGCCCGGTACACCGCCGCCGGGGTCCCGACAACGGCCGCCCAGATCCTGGTCACCTCCGGCGCCCAGCATGCGCTGAACATTGTGCTCCGCACGCTGGCCGGACGGTCGGGGACCAAGGTGCTGGTGGAACATCCGAGCTACCCGAACGCCCTCGACGCGATCCGGGCCGCGGGCTGCCGCCCGGTCCCGGTATCCATGCCTGCCGCAACCCCCGGCGGCACAGGCCATAGCGGTACTGCCCACGGCGGCCGTGTCCACAACGCAGGCCACAACGGCCCTGTCCACAACGGCCTTGCCCACAACAACGCGGGCGGCTGGGACCTCGAGGCCATGGAAGCGGCGCTGCTCCAGCAGCGGCCCGCGATGGCGTACGTGGTGCCGGACTTCCACAACCCCACCGGCCGGCTGATGCCCGATTCCCAGCGGCGCCGGCTCGTGAAGGCGGCAGCGGCGTCGGGCACTGTGCTGGTGGTGGACGAAACGCTGCGGGAGTTGAACCTCGACGGCGCCGCCTCGACCCCCATGGCAGCTTTCAGCCCGGCGGTGGTCTCCCTCGGTTCGCTCAGCAAGTCGCACTGGGCAGGGCTGCGCACCGGCTGGATCCGCGCCAGCGAGCCCCTCATCCAGCGCTTCGCCGCTGCCCGCACCACCCTGGACCTGGGCGGCCCGGTGGTGGAGCAGCTCGCCGGGGCGCATCTGGTCAACGCCATGACGGAGCCGCTCCCCGACAGGCTGGCCGCGCTGCGCGAGAACCGGGGCACACTGGTGGAACTGATTCGGCAGCGCCTGCCGGGGTGGGAACCCGAATGGCCCGACGGCGGCCTGTCCGTCTGGTGCCGGCTCCCGGCGCCGATCAGCACGGCCCTGGCGGTGCTGGCCCCCGACGTCGGGATCCGGCTCGCCGCCGGACCCCGGTTCGGCGTGGGCGGCGCGTTTGAGCAGTACTTGCGGTTGCCGTTCACCCTGCCACCGGAGCAGCTGGTGACGGCCGTGCTGGCATTGCGTTCGGCGCAGGACCGGCTGGAGGCCTCCCCGCAGCTGCGGCGCAACCTGTCGTCCCCGCCGGCCGCGGCCATCGCCTGAGACCGGGCCACCTCGGGCGTGCCCTGCGATGCGTCTCTTCCTGCGACGCCCGTTTTTCATGCGTCGCCAGACGGAATCCGCGCCGGAGGGCCTAGGCGTAGACCTTCGCCAGGAACCCGGTCCAGGCTTGGGCCGTCGCCCCGGCGTCCCCGCTGCCGCTGAAGTCGTGCACGGTCATGCCCACCGGCGCGCCGAAGGCGTTGCGCCCGAAGAAGCGGTACATCGTGTCCGCGGTCCGCAGGCCGAGGAAGTTCTCGTTGGCGAAGTCGATCTCGCCGGCCAGCGGCCCGACGTCGTCGAGCTCCAGCTCCACCGTCTCCCCCTGAGCGGCAGTGTCGACGCCAAGGGCCCGCTTGAGCCGGTCGAAGCCGTCCGGGGTCTGCGAAGCAGCGGGTGCCTGGATGTCCGTGAAGACCACAGGCTTGCCGTCGAAGTACTTCAGGTACTGTCCCAGGGTGTGCAGATAGAACGCCGTGTGCTTGCTGGCGCCGTCGTACTGCTCATCCCAGTTGTCCGCGAAGATGCCGCTGTGCACGTAGTGCAGCCGGGCCCGGCCGCCGTCGAGCGGTTCCAGGACGTGCTCCAGCTGGTTGAACCAGCCATCCGGACCGTCCATCCGGGACACCAGCTGGGAGGGGTATTCGTCCACGGTCCGGACCGCAGGCCATTGGTCCGTGGGGAACATCCAGGCCGGGGTGTCCTTGGTGACGGCCTCCCACACCCGTTCCGGAGTGCCGGGCAGCTCGGTGTCGTAAACGATTTCGAATTTCCGTGGGTCAGTCATTGTCCTGCTCCTTGGCTTGTGGGTTTGTTTTGTGGGGTTGCTCTTTGTGGGTCTGCGTGCTCCGTCTTCGGCTGCGGCGCCTTGAGCGCCGGGTGCAGCGCGACGACCAGCCGGTGCTTGCGTCCTTCCGGCCGGCGTTCGGTCTGGGAACCTGCAGGCGGATCTGCCGGGGAACCTGAGGGGAGGTCACGGCCGCCGTCGTGGTACTTGTCCACGAGCCGGGTCACGGCGACGCCGAGCTCCTCGGCGAAGGCCGCCCGGTCCGCCGCCGAACGGAAGGTGATCTCGCCGTCGATGGCAAAGGTGGCGAGTTTCTGCCGGGCCGCGGCCGCCCCGGCGATCAGCTGCCCCATCTCCTGGACCATGCGGGCAGCGAGTGCCAGCAGCCAGAAGGCGGAGAAGCGGTCCGAGAACCGGTGCGGGTCCGGCGCCACCGAGGCCAGTGCCGCCGGCGAAATCAGGTACGACGCCGCCGTCGCCCGCAGGATGCGTTCGGTGACGTTGCCGCGCCGCCGCTCCTCGACGAGCTCGACGAGCCCATGCCGCTCGAGCGCTTTGAGGTGGTAGTTCACTTTCTGCCGCGGCAGGCCCACCTTGGCGGCGAGCTGCGTCGCAGATCCGGGCTCGGCCAGCTCGCGCAGGATCCGCGTCCGGATCGGGTCCAGCGAGGCCTCCGCCGCGGCCGGATCCTCAATCACTTCGATGTCCAACATGCTTCCAGTCTGCGTGCCGACAATTTTATTTGTCAAGAACTTTTTTCTCGTCGGTACTCCTTGGTGGGCGGTGGTGCATCGCGAGTTCGCCGGAAGCGTCCGAGGTCGCCGGACCTTTCCGGCGAACTGGCACGGCTCCGGCGAACTGGAGCACGCGGGGCGGCGCGGGCGGCGGTACCCGGCGAGCTCGACCAAGCTCCCGCGGCGGGAGAGGACTGCGGGTAGCCGAGGGACATGGACGCCGGCACCGCGCGGAGCGTGGCGGGCGCAGGTCGGCGGCGCATCGCGAGTTCGCCGGAAGCGTCCGAGGTCGCCGTATGTTTCCGGCGAACTCGTAGGTTTCCGGCGAACTCGAGCTCGCGGGGCGGTGCGGGGTCGCGGGGCGGGAGGCTGCGGGGGCGTGGGAGGCCGGGCCCGTAGAATGGTCGGGTGATGCAATCCCCCCTTCCCGTGCGCGACGGCGTTAACGCAACGCGTCTGCGCCTGCCGGACGAGGGCCCCTGGGAGACCGCGCTGGACTACATGATGCACCGCTGGGGGCATATCGATCCGCAAGGCATCGAGGACCGGTTCGACGCCGGCGAGATCGTCGGCGAGGCGGGGATCGCCCTGGACCGCAGCACGCCGATGCAAGATCACACGTTCATCTGGTACTACAGGACCCTGCCGCCGGAGACCCGGATCCCGGTGGAGCTGAACATCCTGCACCAGGACGAACACCTGCTGGTGGTGGACAAGCCGCACTTCCTGCCCACCACCCCCGGCGGGACGTACATCCAGGAATCGGCCCTGGTCCGGCTCCGGAACCAGCTCGGCCTCCCGGACCTGATTCCCATGCACCGCCTGGACCGTATGACCGCCGGCATCCTGTTGCTCTCCACGAACCCCGAGACCCGGGGCAAATACCAGGTGCTCTTCGAAAAGCGCCAGGTCCAGAAAGAGTACGAGTGTGTGTCCGCCGCGGAGCCCGCACCCGGCCATCCCGCGGTGGACTTCCCTGTGGTGGTGCGGAACCGGATGACCAAGTCCCGCAGCTACCTGCTGGCCGAGGTCGTCGATGGCGAACCCAACGCGGAAACCCGGATCGAGCGGCTGCGCACGTTTGACGCTTCCGCCGCGCCCTCCGGCGCACCCGACGGCGGCGCACAAGACAGCGCACCCGACGTCGACGGCGGCCCGCACCGCCGCGCGCTATACCGGCTGGAGCCGCACTCCGGCAAGACCCACCAGCTCCGCGTGCATATGGCCTCACTGGGCCTCGGGATCGTTAACGATGCGTTCTACCCGGAACTGCTGGACAAGGCTCCGGACAATTACGCCAAGCCGCTGCAGCTCCTGGCCCGCGGGATCCGCTTCGTGGACCCCATCTCCGGGAGCCCGGTGGAATACCGCAGCAGACTGGAACTCAGCGAGGCACGCTAGCGGCTGGAAGTGCGGTACCTTGTGCGCATGGACTTCGGAAATGCGGACAGCTGGGGCGCCGCGATCTATTTCTGGATCTTCCCCTTCGTGATCGGCGATGCGATCTTCCCGCCCGTCCCCTCGGAAATGCTGGTCATCACCGGCGGCGCGCTGTCCGCGGAGGGCCGCATCAACGGCTTCCTCGTCGTGCTCCTCGCCGCCGCGGCCTCATGGCTCGGCGACCTTCTCGTCTTCCAGCTGTTCAAGCGCCGGCTCAGCCACGTGCTCGACCGTTGGAGATGGGGCCTGGGGTTCCACGCGGCCGTACATGCGGCGATCGCGAAAGCCGGGCGGTCCTCCACCTACGGCGCGATCATCGGCCTCCGCTTCATCCCCGGCGGGCGGCTGGCCACGACGGCTGCGGCGGGCATCGCCAACGTCTCGACCCGCGGGTTCAGCCTCTGCGCGGCCCTCGGCGGCCTGCTTTGGGCGGCCTGGTCCGTGGCACTGGGCTATTTCATGGGCTCCGCGACCGGGCTGCCCTTCTGGGCGAGCTCGCTGATCGGCGTCGGCGTCGGGCTGCTGGTCGGAGCGGTCGTGGGCGTGATCGTGACGCGGCGCCGGGGCAACCCCTCCCCCGTGGAGTCCGCCGTCGACCCGGACGAGGAACTGGACTTCTAGACGGGCGCCCAGCGGCCGCGGCTGCGGCGCAGCACGGTCAGTGCGCCGGTGAGCGCAACGCGTTCGACGGCGTCGCGCATCATGGCTGCCGACTCCAGCGCCTGGCTGTTTTCGGCGCTGTAGGCGGTGGCGTCGACCAGGAAGCGCAGGTTCAGCTGCGGTACGCCGCCGGCGAGCTCCAGCTGGTGCGATTCGACGTGGTGCCGCGTCCCCAGCGCCTCGATGGCCGCGGCCATGACGGCTTCGGGAGCGGTGCCTGGCTTGAGCCCGGTGATCTTCAGTCTGGTCTGGAACGACGGCATGGAACAACCCTAGCCGCCCCCCACACCCTCCCGCAGATCCTGCAGGGTGCACACGGCCCCTCCCGCAGATCCTGCAGGGTGCACACGGACCCTCCCGCAGATCCTGCAGGGTGCACTCGGACCCTCCCGCAGATCCTTCTCGAATCGCGCGGACGCTCTAGAGTCCTGAGGGAGGGTCGGCGGAAAGACCGCCACACCTGCGGGAGCGTCCGCGGACAAACCGCCACACCCGAGGGAGCGTCCGCGGAAGGACCGCCACACCTGCGGGAGCGTCCGCGGACAAACCGCCACACCTGCGGGAGCGTCCTGCCCGAGGTGCGGGCTACCCGGTGTTGCGCAGCCCGGCGGCGACTCCGTTGACCGTGATCAGCATGGCGCGCTGGAGCCGTTCGTCGATCTCGGCCCCGGTCATGCCCGCGGCAGCCTCGGCCCGGACGCGGCGCAGCAGTTCCACCTGAAGGTAGCTGATGGGGTCGAGGTACTGGTCCCGGATCTCGAGGGAGCGCTTCAGGGTGGGCTGGGCATCGAGGATCACGTGCTCGCCGGTGAGGTTCTGGATTTCCGCGACGGTGAGCTCATATTCGGCCCGGATGGCACGGAAGAGGTGATGCAGTTCCGCCGGCACCAGGGTGGAGACGTAGTAGCCGGCAATGTCCATGTCCGTCTTCGCCAGGGTCATCTCAACATTGGAGAGCACCGAGCGGAAGAAGTGCCAGCCCTCGATCATCTCCTTGAGCTGGGCCGAGTTGCCGGCCTCGCGCGCGGCTTTGAGGCCGGAGCCCACACCGAACCAGCCCGGCACGATCTGCCGCGACTGCGTCCAGCCGAACACCCACGGGATGGCGCGCAGGCCCTCCAGCCCGGCGCCGGAATCGGGGCGCTTGGACGGACGGGAGCCAATGTTGAGGGATCCCAGCTGCTCCACCGGGGTGGACGCCATGAAGTAGGCGGGCAGATCGGGGTCATCAATCAGCGTGCGGTAGCGCGCAAACGCGGCGTCGGAGACGGTTTCCATGACGTGGCCGTAGCGCACGCGCTGGTCCTCCGAGGTGCGCGGGGTGCGGTGCAGGGCCGAGCCCTGCAGTACCGCGGCCAGGGAGAGCTCGAGGTTTTCGCGGGCCAGCTCCGGCAGGGAGTACTTGTCCGAGATGACCTCGCCCTGCTCGGTGAACTTGATCTCGCCCTCGAGCACGCCGTTGGGCTGGGCCATGATGGCATCGTAGGTCGGCCCGCCGCCGCGGCCCACCGAGCCGCCCCGACCGTGGAAAAGACGCACGCGGACGCCGTGCTTGGCGGCCACGTCGCGGAGCTTGCGCTGGGTCTTGTAGATTTCCCACTGGCTGGTCATGACGCCGGATTCCTTGTTGGAGTCCGAGTAGCCGAGCATGATCTCCTGCACGTCGCCGCGGAGCCGGACGAGTTCGCGGTAGGACGCGTCGGAGAGCAGCTGGTCCACGATCTCGGCCGAGGCGCGGAGCTCGTCCACGGTCTCCAGCAGCGGCGCGAAGCCGATCTTGGCGTAGGGCGCCTCGCCGAACAGGCTGACCAGGCCGGCCTCCCGGGCCAGCACGGCCGCGGCCAGGACGTCGTCCGCGCCGCGGGTCATGGAGATGATGTACGTCTCGATCACGTCGGGGCCGTAGGTGCGCAGGGCCCGCCGGATCTCCCGGAACACCTCGTAGGTGCCGTCGGCGACGCCGTCGAGCTTGATCGGGTGGCCGGAGAGCGGGCGCCGGGACGCAAGTTCGGAGCCCAGCACCTCGAGCCGCTCGGCGCGGCTGAGTTCCGCGTACCGGACACCGGGTCCGCCAAGGCGGTCCATGAGCTGCCCGACGGCGTCATGGTGGTGGTCGGCGTGTTCGCGGATGTCGAGGGTGGCCAGGTGCAGGCCGAAGGAGGCGATGGCGCGGCGGACCCGGGACAGGGCGCCGTCGGCGGCCAGGGCCGCGTGGTGGTTCCGCAGCGACCGTTCGAGCAGGCCGAGCTCGGCGAGGAGCTCCGCGGTGGCGGTGTAGTCGCGGCCGGGCTCGTGCGCGGATCCGGCCGCGACCCGGCGGCCGGTGTTGATCAGCTTGGCCTTGATGCAGGTGAGTTTGAGCCGGTAGGGCTCCTGAGCGTTCAGCTCGAGGACGCGGCGGTCCAGGCCAGGCAAGTTCCCCAGGTCGACGTCGATCGAGTCCAGGAGCTCCTGGTCCGCCCCGGCCAGCGCGGTCGAGTTGGACAGGATGGAGATGAGCCCGTCGATCAGGCCGATGCTGATCCGCACGGCATGCTGGTTCTGGATCTGGAGGATTTCACGGGTGACGGCGGCCGTGACGTTGGGATTGCCGTCGCGGTCCCCGCCGATCCAGGAGCCGAAGCGGATCGGGGCCTTCTGCGGCGGTAGCGTGACGCCGTGCTCGGCAAGCAGCTCGGAGAGGTCCGAGAGCATTTCCGGCATGGCATCGCTGAGGATGCCGGTGAGGTAATAGATGGCGTTCCTGGCCTCGTCGACGGGGGTGGGCCGGACCTGGCGGAGCTCGTCCGTCTGCCACATCTGGTCGATCACTTCGGACAGGTGGCGGTCCTGGCGGCGGCGCGCGGAGGTGCCCTCCCCCGTGGATTCGGACAGGATGTCCGAGAGCCGGCGGATTTTGTCCAGCACTGAGCGGCGGGAGGCCTCGGTGGGGTGTGCGGTGAAGATAGGGCGGACGTCGAGTTCGTTGACGACTTCCTGCAGCACGGAGTTGCCGGCCTGGTCCGCGATCTCCTCCACGGCCTTGGCGAGCCAGCCGTCCTTCTCCTGCCGGGTGCGCAGCCCGCGGACCCGGTGGACCTGCTCGGCGGCGTTCGCCAGATGGAAGTAGAACGCGAAGGCGCGGACCAGGTCGGTGGCCTGCTCCAGCGGCAGGGAACCGAGCAGTTCGCGGACCTGGGCGACGACGTCGTACGAGCTCCACGGCCCGGTGGCGTCGGCGCCGCCGCGGGCGGCCTCCTTGGATTCCTTGGTCAGCAGGCGCACCTGCTCCACCAGGTCCAGCAGTTCGGGGCCGTGCTGGCGGACCAGGGATTCGCCAAGGAGGGTGGAGACCCGGCGGACATCGGCCCGGAGTTCGGCGGCAAGATCGGTGTCGGAATGCATTGCAGTGTCAGCCATGGAAACTATCTTTCGAGGGATCGACTTGGCTCGTACACTGCGCTGGATACTGTGAGCCTGATTACTTCTTCCCATGGGATGTTACCCGCAGGCACTCCCTGCTGGAATTCCGTCTCAGATAGTGTCAGGCCCCGCCGCGCCGCCCCGACGTCCTTCCCCCGGACCCCAACCAGTTCGCAGCAGGGGCCGTTCTGGGCTCCCAAACGGCCCCTGCTGCGGGCTGGGCGGGTGAAGGGCTCAGCGCGCGATCTTGAAGTTGAACTCGCCGGTGCCCAGCGCGCCCCAGATCCGCAGCCAGATCGGCAGGATCATTTCGGCCCCGCGGGCACTGGTGATGTCGCCGAGGTCGATCACGTCACGGTGGCCGAAGCCCTTGAGGAGTTCGGTCACGGCCGCCTTGGCGTCGGCGTCGTCCCCGGAGACGAACACCGTGTGGTCACCGCCGGCCACCCGGGCCGGATCGACCATCACGGACGCGGTCATGGTGTTCAGCGTCTTCACCACCTTGGCTTCCGGGAAGGACCGCTGGATCTCCTCGCCGAGGCTGTCCGTGTTCACCGGGTTCAGCGACGGCGGCATGCCCTGCGAGAAGTCCAGCGGGTTGGCGATGTCCATGATGATCTTGCCGGCGAGGTTCGGGGTCCCCGCGGCGGCCAGCGCGGCCAGCGAGCCGGCGCCGTTGGTGGCATTGACGATCAGTTCGGCGCCGGATGCCGCGTCGGCAAAGGCGGCGACGTCGACTCCGGCGTTTGCGGCGTGCCACTCGGCGAGCGGCGCGGTGCCCATCATGTCCGGTTCGGTCCGGGCGAGCGTCGCCTGCGGGTCGCGGGTGCCGATCACGACGTCGTGCCCCAGCCCTGCCAGTGCGCCGGCAATCGTGCGCCCCACCATGCCGGTTCCCAGTACTGCAATCTTCATGGCGTCCTCATTCTGAAATCGCGGAGTAGACAGGTTCGTCTACGTGTGGACATGACGCTATCAGACAGACCTGTCTACGGCAATAAGCGCGAGCCGCTACCCCGCCCGCTCCTACTCAGCTGACAAAGTTTGAAATCTGCCAGCTGATTGCTATGAGGTCAGGGACGAGGTAAGCGCGAATGACGCTTCCGCGTAGACAGACTTGTCTGTGTACGATTGAGCCATGACTTCGCCAGCAGCCACTGCCGCCCCGGCTGCCCGCACCCCCGCCGGGCATGCCAGGGAGAAGATCCTGGCCACGGCCTTCCGGCTCTTCTACGCGCAGGGTTTCCGGGCCGCCGGCATCGACACCATCATCGCCGAGTCCGGCGTCGCGAAAGCCACGTTCTATAAGTACTTTCCGGCCAAGGACGACCTCATCCTGGCCTACCTGGAGAAGGTGGACAGCGTCTGGACCGGGCAGCTGCACGCCGCCGCCGAGGCCGCCGGCGAAGACCCGGCCGCACAGCTCGTGGGCCTGTTCGATGCCCTGACAGCCGCCTGCCGGCGCGACGGCTACCGCGGCTGCGCCTTCATCAATGCGGCCGCCGAGTCGGCCGCCGGCACCCGCGTCCACGACCGGACCGTGGCCCACAAGCGGCAGATCCGCGCCTGGATCCGGGACTTGGCCGCACGCGCCGGCGCCCGGGACCCGGACCAGCTGGCCCGCAGCTTGACCTTGGTACTCGACGGCGGCCTGGCAAGCGGGGTGCTCGACGGCGACCCGGCCGCGGCCGCCGCGGCCGGAACGACCGCGGCCCAGCTCGTGGCGGCCAGCCTCAAAACCCCACCTACCCCCAGCTGAAACCCCTTGGAGGTGCCCATGACCACCCCTGGACCCGGGACTGGCTCGAAGCCCACGCCCGATGCAGTGCAGGACCCGCAGCTGGCCCGCTGGCCCGCTGGCAGCGCTACCGGAACAGCCGCAACACGGCCCTCGCCAGCGAGCACGGCTGGCTCACGCTGACCTCCTTCCAGTGGCTGGAAGGCGAGCCGGCCGCCGTCGAGCTCGCCCCCGGCCTCTGGTCCACGGACGGCACCGCGGCGTTCCTCACCGCCGCCGCGTCCGAGGGACTGACCCTCGTCGAAACCGGCGAACCCGTGAACGGGACCATCAGCGCCGTGCTCGCCGACGAGGAATCGCTGATGTGGGTCCAGTACGGCGGCGACGACGGCCGCCAGGTGGTGGTGGAGCTCGCCATGCGGGCGGACAAGTACGCTATCCGCACCCGCGACTCCCAGTCGCCGGCGTTCACGGAGTTCGCCGGCGTGCCCACCTTCGACTTCCGCCCGGACCTGGTCATCGAGGCCCGGTTCGTGCCCTATCCCGAGCCCGTGGAGGTCCCGATCGGCACGGCCAACCCGCTCGTGGACGGGGTCCACCGCTCGGTCGGCGAGCTGGTCTTCCGGCTGCCCGGCGCCGACCACGAGTTCCACCTGCAGGCGGAGGAGGAGAAGCTCGGCGCCCTGACGGTGACGTTCCACGACGAGACCAACGGGGAAAGTACAGACGAGTGGCGGAAGGTCTCCACTGCCAGGCCCCGGCCAGACGGCTCCGTCATACTGGACTTCAACCGGGCCATCAACTACCCCAGCGCCTTCACCCCGTACGGCACCTGCCCCATGCCGGTGCGGAACAACAGCCTTGATGTGAAGATCGAGGCCGGCGAGAAGGAACCCGGCCTCTTCTAAACGGGTCTTCCAAGCGGTCTAAACGGTCAGAGCCGTCTTCTAGACGATCGCGGACACCCCGGTGACGGCGCGTCCCGTGATCAGGGTGTTGATCTCGAACGAGCCCTCGTAGGTGTAGATCGCCTCGGCGTCGGAGAAAATCTTGGCCATCCGGTAGTCGGTGACGATCCCGTTGCCGCCTAGCAGGGACCGGCCCATCGCGACCGTTTCGCGCATCCGGGCGCTGACATAGGACTTGGCGAGGGCCACCTGCGGCATGTCAGCGGCGCCCGCGTCCTGCAGCTGGGCGATCCGGACCATCATGCCCATGCTGGCCACAGCGTTGCCGAGCATGGTGACCAGCTGCTGCTGCACCAGCTGGAACTTCGCCAGCGGGCGGCCAAACTGCTGGCGTTCGACGGCGTACTGCCGGGCGACGTCGAACGCCGCGAGCTGCTGCCCCACGCCCTGCCAGGCCACCATGATCCGGGAACCGCGCAGGAGCTCGTTGGTGTCCTCGAAGCTGCTGATCCCGGCGAAGCGGTCCGTTTCGGCCACCCGGACGTCGGTGAAGACGATGTCCGCGTTCTGCACCGTGCGCAGGGCAATCTTATTCTCGATCCGGCTCCGGCTCACGCCCGGCAAGGTGGCGTCGACGATGAAGCCGCGGATGCCGCCGTCGGCCTCGTCCCGGGCCCAGACCAGCATGTAGTCGCAAAACGTGCCGTTGCCGATCCAGCGCTTGGCGCCATTGAGCACCCAGACGTCGCCGCCGCCGGCCGCGCCGCCGGGGACCCGCCGTGCCCGGGTTTCCATGCCGCCGGCGACGTCCGAGCCGTGGTCCGGTTCGGTCAGGGCAAAGGCGCCGGTGGTGCGCAGGCTTGCCGCGTCCTCGAGCAGGCGCGCCTTCTGCTCCTCGGAGCCGAAGCCGTAGAGCGATTCCACGAAGAGGTCGTGGTGGACCAGGAAGAAGGTGGCGAGCGAGGTGTCCACCCGGGTCATCTCGGCGATGACGATCCCGGCGAAAAGGTTGCTGTAGCCGCGCTGGGCCGGGGCGCTGAGCTCCAAGGCGGCCAGCTTGGGCAGGATGTGGGCCGGGAATTCGGCCTTGTTCCACCAGTCCGTGGCGAACGGGGCGACCTCGGCGGCCAGGAACTCCCGCAGCTGCGCCAGCTTGGCCCGCTCCGCGGTGCTGAGCAGGGCTTCGTAGTCGAAGAAATCCGCTGTGGGCAGCCCCGCCACAGACGAGGCTTCCGGCCCTGTCGCGGTCATGTCGGCAGCGGCCTGCCCTGTCGCGGTCACGTCGGCAGCGGCCATCTCAGTCCCGGTCATTTCGGGCCCATGCGGATGGCACCGTCGAGGCGGATGGTCTCGCCGTTGAGCATGGCGTTCTCCACAATGTGTGCGGCGAGGTTCGCGTATTCGGCCGGCCGGCCCAGCCGCGAGGGGTGCGGCACCTGCTGGCCCAGGGAGTCCTGCGCCTCCTGGGGCAGGCCGGCCATCATGGGAGTCTCGAAGATGCCTGGCGCGATGGTGACCACCCGGATCAGCGAGCGCGCGAGTTCGCGGGCAACCGGCAGCGTCATGGCGGCGACGGCACCCTTGGAGGCGGCGTAGGCGGGCTGGCCGATCTGCCCGTCGAACGCAGCCACGGAGGCTGTGTTGATGATGACGCCGCGTTCGGGGCCGCCGAGTTCCGTGGCGGCGGGCTCGGTGGCTGCCATGGCGGCCGCGGCGAGGCGGATCACATTGAAGGTGCCCACGAGGTTGATCTGGATGACGCGGTTGAAGGCCTCCAGCGGGAGGACGCCGTCGCGGCCCAGGACCTTGCCGGGGGTCGCGATCCCCGCGCAATTGACCACGATGCGCAGCGGACCCAGTGCTGAGGCGGCGTCGACGGCGGCCTGCACCTGCTCCTCGTCCGTGACGTCGGCCGGGACAAAGACGGCCCTGCGGCCGCCTTCGGCCGCAGCCGCTCCGGCGCCGGCAGCGGCGGATGCGGTCAGTTCGGCGGCAAAGGCGTCCCCGGCGGAACCCGGCAGGTCCACGAGGACCACCGACGCGCCGGCGTCGAACAGGCGCCTGGCCGTGGCCGCTCCGAGACCGGAGGCCCCGCCGGTGATCAGCGCGACAGTACACTTGATGTCCATTCATCCTCCTTGATGTGGAACCGAACCCCGGCGGCGAAGCCTCGACGCGGGCGGCGCCTGCAGAGGCGGCCCGCGGGGAACATTAGTTAGTGAATGTTAACTGGAATGCGGCCAATGCGCACCTTTGGGCCGCACACGCCGAGGGCGCGGTCACGGTCGCGGTCCGGAAGGGCTCCCGCGATTAGGCTTGAGCCATGACCCGAGCCGACGCCTCCGCCCCCAACTGGTCCTTCCGCGCGGACGAGGCCGCCCGCTCAGTGACCAGGCTCTTCGGGCAGCGGCTCTTTTTCCTCCCCGGGACCCACATCGCCGCGATCCTCCGGCCCTCGGGCCGGCTGAAGAACCTGTCCCGGCCCTGGCACTACTGGTGGCAGGCGCACTACCTGGACTGCCTCGTGGACACCGGCCGCCGGGAACTGGGGTCCCCCGGGAATCCGGGAGCCAAGTTCGACGGCGAGAACCGGCCCAGCGCCGGCCGGCTCGCCTCCCGGCTCGTCACGGGCATCCGGCTGCGCAATTTCCTCACGGTGGTCAACAACTACTACGACGACATGGCCTGGCTGGCCCTCGCCACGCTCCGGCTGGACAAGCTCGCCGAGGACACCCGCAAACACACCGGCCGGGAGCGCAACGCCAAGGTTCTGCGAAGCCTGACCCTGCAGTTCGACTCCGCTTCCACGGACGACCTGGGCGGCGGTACATTCTGGAGCACGAAGCGCGACTTCAAGAACACCCCGGCCACCGCCCCTGTGGCCCTCTACTACGCGCGGACCGGAAACCGGACCAAGGCGCAGTCCCTGCTGGACTGGCTGGACGCCAGGCTCTACGAGCCCGGCCAGGGCCTGTACCGCGACGGCCTCCGGATTTCCGGTACGGGCGAGGCGGTGCTGGAAGAGACCATCTACACGTACAACCAGGGACCCGTCCTCGGCGCCTTGCTGGAACTCGGGGGCGAGGCCAACCTCGGGCGTGCTGCCGCATTGGTGGATGCCGTGGCGGCCAACCTCACGCAGCCGGCCCCGCTGCTGGGCCGCACCGCCTCCGTGCTGCGCTGCGAGGGAACGGGCGACGGCGGGCTCTTCACCGGGATCCTCGTCCGCTATCTGGCCCTCGCCGCCGTCGACGAACGCCTCCCGGCCGAAACCCGGGCCACGGCGGCGGCGCTCGTGAACGATACGGCCGAGGCCCTCTGGGAGGGCCGCCGCATCCTCCCTCCGCACGACCGCCTCGCGCGCCGCGGCAGCCACCTGATCTTCTCCGACCGCACCGACGCGCCGGCACGCCGCAGCTACCCGGAAGGCGCCGCCGTCGAGCTCTCCACGCAGCTGCAGGCCTGGATGGTGCTGGAGGCGGCCGCCTCCATCGCGCCGGCGACCGCCCCCTAACCCGGCGACAATTACGTCACGGAATAGTATCGTAATTGATATGATCCTCATCACTTAAACCAGCCTCAGGTTGGTCGCTTAGGTTTGGCTAACCTACAGTCGTTCTTAGTGAGCATGCCCTAACTTCCCCGCTCACGGGGGGCAGGGCACTACGACGACTTCCTTGTAGAAAGTAGCCCCATGAAGATCCGCACCAACGCGCTGGCGGGCATCGCCCTGGCCGCCACTGCCGCCCTGGGCCTGGCCGCCTGCGGCTCCGGTTCCTCCGCCACGGCCGGCAGCAGCGCAGCCGCCAACGGCTCCTCCGCCGGCGAGATCACGGTCTATAACGCCCAGCACGAATCGCTGACCAAAGAGTGGATCGACGCCTTCACCGCCGAAACCGGCATCAAGGTGACCGTGCGCCAGGGCGACGACACCGAGATGTCCAACCAGATCGTGCAGGAAGGCCAGGCCTCACCGGCGGACGTCTTCCTCACCGAGAACTCCCCCGCCATGGCCCAGGTGGAAAACGCCGGCCTCTTCGCGGATGTGGACAAGGCCACCGTGGACCAGGTCCCCGCCGAATTCCGCCCCTCCACCAACAAGTGGACCGGCATCGCGGCCCGCTCGACCGTGCTGGTCTACGACAAGAACAAGATCAGCGCCGACAAGCTGCCCAAGTCCATGCTGGACCTGGCCAACCCTGAGTGGAAGGGCAAGTGGGCTGCCTCGCCGTCGGGCGCCGACTTCCAGGCGATCGTCTCGGCCCTGCTGGAACTCAAGGGCGAAGCCGCCACTGAGGCCTGGCTCAAGGGCATGAAGGAAAACTCCAAGCCGTACAAGGGCAACAGCACGGCCATGAAGGCCGTCAACGCCGGCGAAGTCGACGCCGCCCTGATCTACCACTACTACTACTACGGCGACCAGGCCAAGACCGGCGAGAACTCCAACAACGTCACGCCGTTCTACTTCAAGAACCAGGACCCCGGCGCTTTCGTCTCCATCTCCGGCGGCGGCGTGCTGAAGTCCTCGAAGAACGCCGCAGCGGCCCAGTCATTCCTGAAGTTCATCACCGGCAAGAAGGGCCAGGAAGTGCTCCAGAAGGGCACTTCCTTCGAATACGCTGTCGGCTCGGACGTTCCGTCCAACGACAAGCTGGTTCCGCTCAAGGAGTTGCAGGCCCCCACCGTGGATCCCGCCAAGCTCAATTCCGCCAAGGTCACCGAACTGATGACCCAGGCAGGACTGCTGTAGCCGCAGTGACTAACAAGCTGGCGGTCCCCGGTCCCTCTGGGGATTTGACGACTGACACGACGACGGCGGGCAGGGGTAAACGCCCCCGCCCGCCTTTCGGCGTCTCTGTCGTGTCCATCATCGCGGTCCTCATCGCCCTGTTTTCCCTGGTGCCCCTGGCCTACGTGGTCTTCATGACAGCCTCCACCGGCTGGGACACCGCAATGGCCCTGATCATCCGCCCGCGCGTGGGCGAACTCCTGCTGAACACGGTGCTGCTGACCGTGGTGACGGTGCCGCTGTGCCTCATCCTGGGCGTCGGCGGCGCGTGGCTCGTCGAACGCACCAGCCTGGTGGGCCGCAAGTGGTGGGCCGTGCTGCTCGCCGCCCCGCTGGCCATCCCCGCCTTCGTCAACAGCTACGCGTGGGTTTCCGCGGTGCCGTCCCTTGGCGGGCTGTGGTCCGGGGTCCTGATCGCCACCCTGTCCTATTTCCCGCTCGTGTACATCCCGGCCGCCGCGACGCTCAGCCGCCTGGACCCGGCGATCGAGCAGTCCGCCGCCTCCCTCGGCCTCGGCGCCTGGCACGCGTTCTTCCGCGTGGTGCTCCCGCAGCTGCGCATCGCCATGACCGGCGGCGGGCTGCTGGTCGCGCTGCACCTGCTGGCCGAATACGGGGCCTTCGCGATGATCCGCTTCGACACCTTCACCACCGCGATCATGGTCCAGTACCAGTCCACGTTCAACGGCACCGCCGGGAACATGCTGGCCAGCGTCCTGGTGTTCCTCTGCCTGATCCTGCTGCTCGTGGAGGTCCGCAGCCGAGGCAGCGCCCGGTACGCCAGGATCGGCTCCGGCGCCCAGGCGCGCGCCCTGCGCCTGCCCCTGCACGCCTACCAGTTCCCCGCCCAGCTGTCCCTGATCGCCCTCACCGGGCTGGCGTTCGGGCTGCCGCTGACGTTTGTGCTGCGCTGGATCGTCGCCGGCGGCCCGGAAATCTGGGCTGCCGAGGAATTCATGCCGGCCCTCCTGCAGACCCTGGCCTACGGCCTCGCGGCGGCCGTCGCCACCACCGTGGTCGCGTTCCCCATGGCTTACCTGGCCGTGCGGCGTCCCGGCTGGTTCAGCAAGTCCCTGGAGCTGTCCAACTACATCACCAGCTCCATGCCCGGGATCGTGGTGGGCCTGGCCTTCGTCACCGTGAGCATCCGGATGGTTCCCAGCATGTACCAGACCTCAGCGCTGCTCATCGCGGCCTACGTGCTGCTGTTCCTCCCCCGGGCCCTCGTGAACATCCGCTCGGGGCTGTCCCAGGCACCGAAGGAACTCGACGAGGCCGCCCAGGTGCTCGGCAAGCCGCCGCTGCTGGCATTCCTGCGCGTGACGCTGCGGCTCACAGCCCCCGCCGCGGCTGGCGGCGCCGCCCTGGTGTTCCTGGGGATTGTCAACGAGCTCACCGCCACCCTCCTGCTCTCGCCCAACGGGACCCGAACCCTCGCCACCGAGTTCTGGAGCAAGAGCAGCGAGATCGACTACGCTGGCGCCGCCCCCTATGCGCTGCTGATGATCCTGATCTCGGCGCCCATGACCTATCTCCTCTTCCAGCAGTCCAAGAAAGTAGCCGGACAGTGACCGATGTTTACCCGTCGCGTGAGGCCCCCTCGCGCCTCCCCGAGCCGCGGGTTGCGGCTTCCGTGGCCACCAGCACCAACAGCCACCTGGAAATCGACGCGGTCACCAAGAACTTTGGGCCCCAGGCCGTCCTCAAGGGCGTCAACCTCTCCGTCGCCAAGGGCGGAACGACGGCGATCGTGGGACCCTCCGGCTCCGGCAAGACCACGCTCCTGCGCCTGATTGCCGGCTTCGAGCACCCGGACACCGGCAGCATCTCGCTCAACGGGAGCAAGGTGGCCGGGGAGAACGCCTGGGTCCCCGCGCACAAGCGGCACGTCGGCTACGTCGCCCAGGACGGCGCCCTGTTCCCGCACCTGACGGTCGGGCAGAACATCTCTTTCGGGCTGGACGCCGCACAGCTCCCCGGCGGGCGCCGCGGCGTCAAGGCGCGGGTGGGCGAGCTGCTGGAAATGGTCTCCCTGGACCCGGCCATGGCCAAGCGCCGCCCGCACCAGCTCTCCGGCGGCCAGCAGCAGCGGGTTGCCTTGGCCCGGGCGCTGGCCCGCAAGCCCGCGCTCATGCTGCTGGACGAGCCCTTCTCCGCCCTGGACGCCGGCCTGCGGGTGGCCACCCGCCGCGCCGTCGCCCAGGTACTGAAGGACGCCGGCGTCACCACAATCCTTGTCACGCATGACCAGGCCGAGGCGCTGTCCTTCGCCGACCAGGTGGCCGTGATGCGCGGCGGCAAGCTGGCCCAGATCGGCAACCCGTTTGTCGTCTACACACGCCCGGCTGACCGTGCCACCGCCGAGTTCCTGGGCGACGCCGTGATCCTGGATGCCTGGATGGAAGGCTCCCTGGCCACGTGTTCGCTCGGCGGGATCCCCGTGCGCCGCCCGCCGGCCCAGGGCCGGGTCCAGCTGATGCTGCGGCCCGAGCAGATCCGCATTTCCGAGGACGGCCCCATCCGCGGCACGGTGGTGGACACGGACTACTTCGGCCCCGAAACCACGGTGCGGCTCCAACTCCCCGTCCCGCCGGTCCTTGCCGCCGGCGCCATCCCGGACCACCGCTACCCCGGCGGCGGGGAAATCATCACCATCCGGCACTGGAACGCATCGATCGCCCGCCCCGGCACGGAGCTGCGGCTTCGCGTGGTGGGTGAGGCCGTCGCGTTTCCGATGGATGAGCAGCAGTCCCAATAGTCCGCTGCTTGGGTTGACCAGTGATGCCCCGCGCACGAGAATGCGAACCATGAGTGATCATCGCGGCCTTTCCGAGCCGGCTCCGTTCACCGCCGCTGACTTCGCCGAGCGGTTGCTGCGAGCAGCCCGCGCCGCCGAGGATGCCGGGCTCGACGGCATCCTGGTCACTCCCGGACCGGACCTGTTGTACCTGACGGGGTACGCACCCGTGGCCATCACTGAACGCATCACCATGCTCGTGATCCCCGTCGACGCGGAGCCCGCGATGATCGTTCCGAGGCTCGAGCGGCCCGACGCGGAAGCGGCCCCCGGCGCCTCGATTTTGCGGATCACCGACTGGACCGACGGGAGCGACCCGTACACGGAATCTGCGACGCTGATGGCCGGCACGGGACGTTATGCCGTCTCCGACTCGGCTTGGGCCATGCACCTCCTCGGCCTGCAGGATCGGCTGCCCAAGTCGTCTTACGTTTCGATGACGACGGCCCTGCCGATGCTTCGGGCGATCAAGGATCACGACGAGATCGAGCGGCTGGCGGCGGCCGGCGCGGCCGCCGACCAGGCGTACGAGGAGATCGTCACGGTGCGGTTCGCTGGGCGCAGCGAGACCGACGTCGGTTCTGATCTCGCCGACCTGCTTCGCCAGTTCGGTCATTCGCAGGTGGACTTCACCGTCGTCGGTTCTGGTCCGAATGGAGCCAATCCTCACCACGAGATCGGCCCGCGGATCATTGAGGACGGAGACATGGTGGTGCTGGACTTCGGCGGCCTCAAACACGGCTACGGCTCGGACACGACGCGGACGGTGCACGTCGGGGAACCCACCGCCGAGGAGCGCGAGGTTCACGACGTCGTCAGGCTCGCTCAGCAGGCCGGGTTCGAGGCCGTGCGGCCAGGCGTCGAGTGCCAGGAGATCGATCGCGTGTCGCGTGCGGTGATCACTGAAGCCGGCTATGGCGACTACTTTATTCACCGGGTCGGGCACGGAATCGGACTGACGACGCACGAGCCGCCGTACATGGTCGAGGGCGAAACCCAGATCCTCCACCCCGGCATGTGCTTCTCGATCGAACCCGGAATCTACCTGCCGGGCAGGTTCGGCGTACGGATCGAGGACATTGTGACGGTCGTTCCCGACGGCGGACGGCGACTCAATCGGACCTCGCACGAGATGAGAATCGTCCACTAGTTAGCCGACGTGGTCCGCGATCTGACGTGGCCCCGGAACGAGATCGCGTCTGAGTGTCCTCAACGATCTGTGCACGCCGTCGAACCAGTGGCAGTGGCAGTATGTTCCATTTCCCTGGAGCATCTGTGGCCGAACAGGTTGGCCTGTCGTCTGGCGGGGAGCCATAGAGCGTTGTTATGCAGAGGCTCTCCGATTCCGCATGACCCGCCCGAACACTGCCCGGTCAAGGTGCCCAAACGCTAAACTCCAGGTTGTCTCACAACCCTGGGATTTCGGGACGCGTGACTGGGTCTCCTATTGGTTGCTAAGGGTGGGGCTAGGGGAAGATTTTGTGAATGACTGAACCGTCGCCGTGAAAAATGAGAATTCTGCTTTGGCCTTCAATCCAGACCCAAAAGTATGAGGCATCTACGCCGACGTCATCCACGGTGCCACGTTCGGGCGCACATCCGGTTCGTTTGACGATCACTCTGTCGCCCGGGTTCAGGTGGATCCAGTTGTGATAACTGAGCAGGCGGGTTTGGGATACGGGGAATGGGACGTTCACTGGCTGAGTGTCTGCATTCATGGTGTTCCTTCCGGTGCATTTGGCGTTTCCGTCCATCAGGTCCGGGTATACAAGGATCGGGCGGGGCTGGCACTCGTGTGCACGCCCCGCCCTTTATTCCTAGTACTGCCAGGCGTCAGTTCTGGCGTTCTACTGCATGCTTGGGGGCCACCGCCTCCTGCTCGGCGGAGTTGTCTTCTTTGTCCGCGGGGCCCGTCTTTTTCTGCACCCGGCGGGCCCATGATGAGGTCACGATCGGGCAGAGTACTGCGGAGACGACAACCGAGGCTGCCACGAGGACGGTGGCGTGTTCTGCGGCCGGCGCGTAGACAGGGTTGGCTGCGGCGACGATGGCGGGGACGAGCGCGGCGTTTCCGGCTGTGGTTGCTGCCGCGAGGCCGGCAACGCCGTCGCCGCCGGTGAGTTTGTCGGCCAGCAGCAGCACGGCGCCGCCGGCGAAGACCACGAACAGGCCAAGGCCGATGCCGAGCAGCCCGGCTTCAACGACGGCGTTGAGGTTGATGGTCAGTCCCAGGGCCAGGCCCAGGAACGGCACCATCGCTGGTACGAGTGGAGCCAAGAGGTTCCGCATGTTCTTGTCCAGGTTTCCGAGGAGCATGCCGAGTGCCAGCGGGAGGATGGCGCCGACGAGTGCCTGCCAGGGGAATGCGGACAGTCCGGCGATTCCCAGGGTGACCATGGTCAGGAACGGGCCTGATTCCAGGGACAGGATGGAGTAAGCACCTGCGTCCCGTTTGCGCCCGAACTGGCCCATCAGTGAGATGTAGAGACCGCCGTTGGTGTCGTTCAATGCGGCGACGAGTGCGAGGGTTGACAGGCCGGCAAAGATCCCGGATTCGATGGGTGCTTCGCCGAGGAAACGCCCGGCGATGACGCCGACAAGGATGGCGAAGAGGATTTTGGAGCCGAGCAGTACACCGCCCTTCTTGAGGATGTAGGGCGTTGATTTGACCTCCAGGGTCGCCCCAAGGCAAACGAAAAACACTGCAAGGAGCGGGGTGAGGCCGGTGAAGAAAGCCCCCGTGAAAGAACCGAAGAACTTTCCGGCGTCCGGGGCCAGGGTATGGATGACGGCACCGATGCCAAGCGGCACCAGCATCATTCCGCCGGGGACTTTTTCCAGGGCTTTCTTGATGGGAATCGACATTGATTTCTCCTGTGAATAGCTGGGTAGCTGGTGCTTTGGTCGGCGCGTTCTGCGGGGCAGATGCGCGGTGGGTGTGTGTTTAGCCGAGGCCCGGGACAAGCAGGACTTTGCAGGCGTCTCCGGTGAGCAGTTCGACGGCTTCGTCGATTTCGCTGAGTTTCTTGCGGTGGGTGATGAGCCAGTCCAGTTCCAGCTTTCCGGAGTCCAGAAGCAGCAGGCTTTGTTCCCAGGTTTCCCAGAGCCGGCGTCCGAAGATGCCGCGAAGGGTGATGCCCTTTTTGTTGATGTATGCGGCGATATCGACTTCTGCGGGGCGGCTTGGGTGTCCGACGGTGATGACGGTGGCTTCGCGGCGGACGGCTTCGAAGAGGGTTGTCAGGGTGCCGGGGGCCCCTGAGCATTCGAAGGCGACGTCGAAGCCGCCGCGGCGGCCGGTCAGTTCGCGGCAGCGATCGACGATGCCGTCGTTGGGGTGCAGTGCGGTCGCACCGAGCTTTTCGGCTTGGGCCCTCCGGTAGGGGTTGGGGTCAACGGCGATGACGTGTGAGGCGCCCATGAGCAGTGCGAGGTTCACGACGACAAGGCCGACAGGTCCGGCTCCGCTAACGAGCACGGCCCGGCCTGCGACGGAGTAGTTGGCGCGCTGGATGGCGTGCACGGCTACGCCGGCTGCCTCGAGCAGGGCGCCGGACTCGAGGGACAGGCCGGTGGGGAGCTTGACGCAGATGTCCTGCGGGACGGAGGCGTACTCGGCGAAGACACCGTCGATGTGCATGCCGAGGATGCCGGTGCGTTCGCAGGTGTGCGCGTCGCCGGTGCGGCAGGGGAAGCATTGGCCGCAGGTCAGGTGGCTTTCGAGGGCAACCTGGTCGCCAACCTTAAGCCCGGTGACGCCGGGTCCGACCTCGACGATGGTTCCTGCGCCTTCGTGGCCGAGGACGACCGGGAGGTTGAGGTTGAATGCCTGGGCTGAGGGGGTCCATTCGTAGAGTTCGCGGTCGGTGCCGCACAGGGACGCGGCTCCTACTTCGATGACGACGGATCCTTCTGTTGCCTTGGGGTCGCCGGCATCGGTGACGTACGTGACGCCTCGCTCGGCTGCGTTCTTAACTACTGCCCGCATGGGGGCCGCCTTTCGTTGGTTCGGGTGATGCGTGGAGGAATCGTTTGTGGGTCAGCCGGGGAGTTGGCCGGCGAAGCGACGCAGGACGTCGGCCGGGCCGACCTGTCCGCCCTTGAGCAGGAGCCTGCACCCGCCGACAGCGGAGGCGCCGTCGGCCTGCAGGATTGGGCCGGCGGTGACGAACTGGTCGGAAACGCGCAGCTGGCGAACTCCCATGGCGATGAGTGCGTGGCTGGAGGTGTCACCACCACACACGGCGATGTCGCGGGTCAGCCCGGCACCGGCCATCCTGGCGGCGATGCCGCCGATCAACGTGCCAACGTAGCCGGCGTCCACCGGCGTACCTGCGCCGTAGCGGGGGTCAGCCGCGCCACGGGTGGTGTGCAAGACCACGTTCCTGCCTGCCCGAAGGGCAGCTGAAACGCGCTCATCGAGGGCGGCCACGAGTGCGGTGTCATCGCGCTGCAGTAGTTCGGCAGGCACGGGAACGTCCTCCCAGCCATTCGATAGGGCATCGTTGATTTGCTCCGCCGTGGTGCTGGAGGCTGAAGCGCTGACGGCCAGCACCGGTCCGGACGGGCGCTGCGGTCCGGGGGTGCGCGGAGCCTGGTCCGAGATGGATCGCGCCAGGGCTGCCATGATGCCGCCGGATCCCACGACGATGGATGGGCCGTGGCCGTGTTCTTCCCGCGTGAGGGCTTCTGCAATGGCGTCCATCTCGTGTTCATTCACGGCATCAACCACGAAGGCGTGTGCTCCGAGGTCCCGGCGCCGGTCCGCCCAGGCGTCCTTGAAGGTGCCGTCGCCATAGGCGGGCAGGTGGATGGCCCCGGGCACCTGGGTGCCGCCGAGCTGTTCGGCCAGGACCTTGCGGAGGTCCGCCTCGGACATCGGCGTGGAAGGATGCCGTGACATGACCGGGTGGCGGTCCAGCCGGTAGATCTTGCCGGCGTAGGTCGCGTAGTGGTTGCTGAAGGCGGTGTACCGCCCGAAGCCCGGCTGGGCCGGCACCACGGGAATGGGTCCGTGCAGCGGAAATTGCTCGTGGAGCAGCTGTATCCCGCGGCCGATGCTCCCGACAGTGGTTGAGCTGTCGAATGTGGAGCACACCTTGTACAGCAGCACCTCCAGATTCAAGGCCGCAATCCCGGCAAGGTCATGGGTGACCAGGTTGTCGAACGCCGTTCCGGACAGGGACCGGGCCGGTCCTGCGAATCCGACGACGTCGGTGTCCGTGGGCAGCGGCGCGTCCCCGATGACAAGGGCGGCTTCCAGCCCGTAGCGGTGGGACTGGGCCAGGACGTCGGCGGCTCCGGTGAGGTCGTCCGCGACGAAACCGAAAGCTGGCATGTCAGGCACCTTTCCCGAAAGTCTGGACTGCGTGCAGGAGGGCATCGTCCCCCGTTTGGGCCAGCTTGTCCGCGGCGATCGCAAGCGGCACTCCCTCCACGGCTGCTTCCCAGGCCTGGCGCAGGCTGCGCACTCCGGCGCCGGGACCGTCCGGGTGGGCGGCAACCCCGCCGCCGGCCAGCATCATCAGGTCCGTGGAACCAACCGCGTCAAACGTGGGGCCGGGAGTGGTCACGTTCTGCCCGGAGGACAACACGGGAAGCGGTGCGATGGTCTGTCCGAGAGGTTCGAGAAGGCTGCGGATGTTCGCCGCGACCTCTTCGTCGAGTTCGTAAAACTTGCTGCCCAGTCCGCTGGCGTGCAGGTGGTCGGCGCCGGCAAGGCGGGCCATCTGCTGCCAGACCCGGTAGTCCATCCCCAGGGCCCTGGACCGCATGGACGCGGCGAGGCCCGCGCGGTGGCCGTGGATGGGGACCTCGGCGAAGCTGCGGAGCAATGCCAGTGCCGGCATACCCATGACCGGGATGTTCAGCATCACGCAGCGCCCCCCGGCTTCAACCACCAGGTCGTGGCGCTTCCGCAGCCCGGCGAGGTCTCCAGTGATGTTGAAGGCATACATGGTCGAGTGCCCGGTAACCTGCTCGGCGGCGCGGATCTCTTGTGTCGCGACCGCGACCCGGCGCTCCAGCGCCAGGTACGCCGGATCAGTCATGAGCTCGTCGTCCTTGATCAGGTCAATGGATGCCATCGCCAGATCCCGAACCACCAGCCGGAACTCGTCTTCCGAGAGCCCGACATTGGGTTTGACGATGGTGCCGACCATCACGCCCTGGGCGTCACTGATGAGCTTACGAGTTCCCTCAATGCCGAAGGCCGGGCCAGGGTGGGCGGCGACGAAGTCCTCGGGCAGCTGCATGTCTTGGAGCCGGCAGGCATACAGATCGCCCAGCTCGAAGAGATTGCCTGCTATCGCAGTCTGCAGGGTGGCCAGGTCGGTGCCGACATTCTCCATCGGGAAATCAACGGTCACCAGAGCGGCACGGACTTTTTCCGGGTTGGCCCGTGACGGCAAGGAAGGCCGGCAAAAGCCAAGCTCCTGAACATCGGATATCCGGGCGGCGTGCCGTTCCCGGATCCGGGACGATTCACCGGGCACGGGCAGGAAGGTGCCGCTGGACTGCTCGCCCGCCATGATGGCTGCCGCCTTCCCGGGGTCAATTTCGGACTCTAAGTAATAGGTGCAACGCACCGAGCGCGGGTCGCGCATGGACTCTCCAATTCGAGGGGTTATGAAACTCACGTATCCGACTGTCACCTGCAGGTACTTTCACTTCACTCACGCGCCGATGCGGGCTCAAGCAGGTGGCTCGCACTTCGGGTCCAAGGCATCTCCTGTGATTCCCCAACCAAAGTTGTACGTACCTTTGATACGTACAATAATAGGTGGTGTAGGTCACGTCAAGACCGGCTGATATCACGGCAGGCCCGCTAGGGACTGCGGGAGGGCTAAGATTTGCACAGCGGCAGAGGAGTTAGCGTGAGTTTGGAACCAGCAGAAACAGCGATGGAGCCGGCGGGACGCGCCGGGGGTTTGAACCGGGAAGCCGGAGGCCCTCTTCATGCACAAATCCGGGACATCCTGCACCGGCAGATCGTGGACCTCGCACTCCCTCCGGGCTCTTCCTTGCCCACCGAAGAGGAACTGCAAAGGCAGTTCGGCGTCTCCCGCAGCGTCGTGCGTCAGGCCCTGTCCGGCCTTTCTGACCTCGGCCTGATCCGACGCCAGCGCGGCCGCGGAAGCGTCGTAGCCGCAACACCTGTCCTCCGCCGGCACGTTCAGCGTGCGGGTGGTCTGGATGAACAGGCTGCCGCGCACGGCCAGCGCCTGCGCACTCATGTTCTTGCCGTGGAACCATCCGAGCCGCCCCCGGCAGGCATCGAGGCCCTAAACACCTCCAACACGTGGAAAATTGAGCGGGTCCGCTACCTCGATGATCTTCCCGTTGCCTTCATGCGCACCTGGGTCCCCCGTGACTTCTTCCCGCACTTCACCGCAGAACTGCTCGAAAACGCGTCACTCCTCGGCCTGATGCGCGACCATGGTTACCACCCGGCCGGCGGGCCGCGTCAGGTTCAGGCCGTGTCCTCAGACCCTGACCTGGCTCGGAAACTGAACATCAACACCAGGGAACCACTGCTCCTGCTCCAAGGCGTAACACGGGACGCCCTCGGCCACGGCCTCGAATGGTTCAATGTCTGGCACAGTCCCAACACAGTCTTCGACGTCGATGCACAAGTCACCAGCCAGCCCGGGCGCGTCTCCCAGGAGCATATCCGCCGCCTACGGAACCTGACCCAGCAACTTGAATCAGAACTAGCCGACCTTGAACGAGGAGCACGCTAAAAAGCCACCACCGCTGCAAACGACTTCTGACCTTGGGAGAGTCCATAACCCAACACCCGCTGGAGACCATGTAAGCGGCGAATCAGGCCTAATGTCCGAGTTGGTATCTGATAACCGGTGTCCCTCATCGCTAGGGTTACGAGGCGTCTTTTCGCCCCGGCGACCGCTGAGTACCTACAGTTGCGTTCACTTTCCGTCGTGTCGGCGTTTTAACAGGACTTTCCACCCAGCGCCTGTTAATCGTTGGTCGTGAGTGATGAAATCTCTGTGGCGGACATGGCGGCCCGAGCCCCCGCGGGAGGGGCGAGGCTGAGGCCCCGCGGGAATAAGAACCGCCGCCACCCTGTTCGTTTCCGGTGTGAAGAACATCGGATTCCTTTCCTTCGGCCATTGGACCGACCACCCGGATTCCGGCACGCGCACCGCGTCGGACGCACTGTTGCAAGCGATCGACCTCGCGGTCGCGGCGGAGGAGCTGGGTGCGGACGGCGCCTACTTCCGAGTCCACCACTTCGCGCAGCAATACGCCTCACCGTTCCCGCTGCTCGCTGCGATCGGGGCCCGGACGAGCCGCATCGAGATCGGCACCGGCGTGATCGACATGCGCTACGAGAACCCGCTCTACATGGCGGAGGACGCCGGCGCGGCCGACCTGATCTCGGGCGGCCGGCTGCAGCTGGGCATCAGCAGGGGTTCACCCGAGCAGGTCATCGACGGGTGGCGTCACTTCGGCTTCGCCCCCGCCGAGGGCGAGTCGGACGCCGATATGGGCCGCAGGCACACCGAGCGTCTGCTCGAGGTGCTCACTGGCAAAGGCTTCGCGGCTCCGAACCCCCGCCCGATGTTCCCGAACCCTCCGGGCCTGCTGCGCGTGGAGCCGCACTCGGAGGGCCTGCGCGAGCGCATCTGGTGGGGCTCCGGCTCGAACGCCACGGCCATCTGGGCGGCGAAGCTAGGCATGAACCTGCAGAGCTCCACGCTTAAAGACGATGAGAGCGGCAAGCCCTTCCACGTCCAGCAGGCCGAGCAGATCGGGCACTACCGGCAGGCCTGGAAGGAGGCGGGGCACGAGCGGGAGCCGCGCATCTCAGTCAGCCGCAGCATCTTCGCGCTGACGGACGAGCGCGACTGGCAATACTTCGGCCGCGACCGCTACAGCTCCGACCAGGTGGGCAACATCGACGAGAAAACGCGCGCGGTCTTTGGCCGCTCCTACGCCGGTGCCCCGGACGAGCTGGCCGCGAAGCTGGCCGAGGACGAGGCGATCGCCGCGGCAGACACCCTGCTGCTCACGGTCCCGAATCAGCTTGGTGTCGACTACAACGCCCACGTCATAGAGTCGATCCTGAAGTATGTGGCGCCGCAGCTGGGCTGGCGCTGACCGCTCGGGACAGCTTCCCCGGGCACTGCAGCCGCGGTTAAGTACGGCCGTGTCGACGCTCTACTGCGGGACCGCTGTGTGCACCTGAGGTCCATTTCGGACAGCATTGACCCCACACCAACGTCGGGCCGCCTGATGCTGGCATGGAAAAGCTGAAGGGGCTGGGCCGGTGCGATACCGAACGCAGCCCCTTCAGCTCCAACTCTCCGGGAGCAGGTCAGATGCCAGGCTCGGCTTACTTCTTTTCGGGGAGGAACATTGCCTTTTCCAGTGGTGTCACGGTGAGTGATTTGAGCTGGGCGGTGCCGCCTTCTGCGAAGATGGCCATCTTGTCGGCCCCGGCGTTGGGGAATACCTGGTCGGTGATGGTCCGCCGACCGCCTTGGGCGAATACCTCTACGGATGAGTGGTCGAGGTAGAGCCGCATAGTGATGTTGCCGTTTTTGTCCAGGGTGACGGGGGCGTCCTCTATGGAAGCAAATGCCGGGTGGAACGCGGTGTTGCCGGATTTCGTGCGGTCGACGAATATCTTTCCGGTCGTGGCGTCGTAACCGATGGTGGTGGAGGAGGTTCCGTCGCCCAGTACCGTGATGCCGGATTTTTTCGCCGTGCCGGGCGCGAAGGTGATGTCCACCTGCTGGACCTGGCCTGATGTTGCAGCCGGCAGCTGGTGCGCCCCCACGGGGATCGGGCCGCCCTTCTTGTCGTTGTACGAGGCTTTCTCATCTAGCTTGTCCACCTGCTTGACAGCACTCTGGGTGAGGCGGGGACCGTCGGGGGTCTGGGTCAGGTTGACCTCGCGGGGAAGTGCCATGGCGCTGCGCCAGGGGCTGGTGGGGATGTCGTTGGCGTAGTCCCAGTTGTTCATCCAGCCGAGCATGACCCGCTTGTTATCGGGCATGTTGCCGAAGGACACGGAAGCGTAGTAGTCGCGCCCGTAGTCCAGCCAGTCATAGGCCTCCAGATTTGATCGGGCCGGCTTGGCGGAGAGCGTGAATTCGTCCGCAAGGATGTGTCCCCAACCAAACCGGTTGTTGTCGACCACTTTGATTTGCGCCTGTTGGCCAACGAATTCCTTGACATCCCACGATGCCCAGTCGAGCGTTTCACTGTCGTTTCCGGTGGTCGTGCGGACCACCTGTCCGTTGACCACCAGATTTACCGTTTCCTCATCTGACCGGGGAACAGCCGCGCTGTCGGTCAGCATGACGTGGTCGAGGGTCAGGTGTCCCCAGCCTCCGGTGGCCTGGTCAACCACACGCAACTGTGCATTCTGTCCCGCGAACTCGGAGACGTCCCAACCTTTCCAGTTCAGGACACCGGAATTGTCGCCCGCCAGGGAACGGACTACCTGGCCGTTGATAAGCAACTGGACGGCCAAGGTCTGTCCGGAATCCGCGGAGCGGTTGCCGCCGCCCACCAGCATGCTCATGAAATTCTTGGTGATGGGGAACTCCGGTGATGTCAGGGTGCCCCGCCGGTCATCACCCGGCGCAGTGCCGGTCTCGAACGTGTTAATCCGTTTGGCCCCGATGTAGAAGTCCCCACCGCTGGTAGCGGGCTGGGAATTGGGGGTGAGGTCCCCGGTCCCAGTCCAGCCCGCGTCGGCCAGCGACGTCCCGTTGGGAACTTCAAAGCCGTCAAACTTGAGTTCTCCCGCGGGCGGGGTGTTGTCCAGTTTGCCGGAGACACGTGGGTGCTTGCCGCCGCCCACGAGGAAGTTCAGGTAGTCGTCTTTCACCGTGAAGGCAGGTGACTGCACGGAACCGAGCGGCCAGTCGCCATCGTTGAAGGAGTTGATGAGGCCGCTGCCGCCAAAGCCGGCCACCGGGCTCTGGCCCGGAAGAGATCCGTTTGCCGGACTTCCGCCGAACGGGCCGTTCTTCCAGTTGCCTGGTTCGTTGCTGACATTCCAGCCGTCATACGTTCCGCCATTAAACCCGGCCAGGACCTTTCCGTCAGGAATGGTTTGGGCGGGCTTGGTGGATTCGGACGTGAAGGTCGTGCCGTCAAAGTTACCCACGAAGTACTGACCGCCCGAGCCCCCGGCTACACCGCCGGGGTTGATGTTGACCACCATGACCCATTTGATGTTGTTCGTGTCGCCGTCCACGGCCAGGGGGAACAGGTCGGGGCATTCCCACTGCCCGCCGGTGGCGTTGGCGGGCCCGAATTCGCTCAGCGCGGTCCAGTCCTTGAGGTTGGCAGACTTGTACAGGACCACCTTGTGCTCGGTGGCTTCCACAGCGGTCATGACCCAGTAACCGCCGCCGGGTTTGTCGTACCAGAACACTTTGGGGTCGCGGAAGTTGGCGGAGTTGCGGTTCAGGACAGGATTGCCGGAGTACTTGGTCCAGGTCTGTCCGTCGTCGAGACTGTAGGCCAGGGACTGCGCCTGCAGGCCGCGGTGCGGAGAGGCGTCCTTGTAGGCGCTGGTGAAGACCGCGATCAGCGGGGGATTCTCTTTTGTGCCGAAACCGGAGGTGTTGTCCTTGTCGACAACGATGCTGCCGGAGAAGATGTCCTGCTCTGCATCGGTGGCGATCGCCAGGGGCTGCTCCTTCCAATGGACAAGATCCTTGGATGTGGCGTGGCCCCAGGACATGTTCCCCCAGGTGTTGCCGGAAGGGTTGTGCTGGAAGTACATGTGGTAGACGCCCTTATAGAAGACGAGCCCGTTGGGGTCGTTCATCCAGTTTTTTTCGGGCGTGTAGTGGATGGCCGGCCGGTAGGGTTCGTCTCCGGGACCAGTGGTGGCGGCAGTCGCCGGCAGGGAACCTGCCAGTGCCGCGGCCAGCGTCAGTCCCGTGAGTGTCAGTACAGAAACGGCGTGCGTCCTGCGGGTGGTCGTTCTGTTCATCTGTTTGTTTCGCCCTTCATCGCGCGCGTCGTCAATAGACAACGTTGTCAGTGCGAAGGACGCTAAGTTATGTCCATCAGACAAGTCAACGATTTTGGCGAACCGGGCCTGGGAGCCGCCGGCCGGCCTCTCCGCTGAGGCAGGCCGTAGATTACTCGACCGGCTGGAGCCAGGTCAGCACTGAGCCGTCCTCCTCGATGTGCTCCGCGAGCTCAGCGTTGAAACGCGCGCCATAGGCTGCGCTGATATGTTCCTGGAAGGCCGCGTCGCCTTCATAGACCTCGAAGACGAAGTACTCGCGGGGGTTTCTTTCCCGCGTGTAGGGCATGAACAGCTGGTTGCCCGGTTCGCGGCGGACGTGTTCTGTAAGTTCGCGCATCATCTCGGCAACCCGGCTTTCGCTGCCGGGCTTGACGGTGAACTCTGCGTAAAGCGTTTTGATCATGGTTTTCCCTTGTTGTGGATTGGCCTCAGTGGTGGAATCTCGGATCATCAGGTCGGAGGGAGCTCCCCGGAGCCGCGCTGGATGAGTTCGGACGGAACGACGTAGGTCTGCGGCGCACTATCGTCGCCGTCGATCCTGGCCAGCAACCGCTCGGCGGCAAGCTTCCCGATCCTCTCGGGATGCTGGGCAATGACCGTGATGCCCGGATCCATCATGTCCGCCAGCGTGAAGTCATCGAACCCTATCAGGGCCACGCGCTTGCTTAACCCGAGCTCTTTCAGCGCGCGCATAACGCCGAACGTGACGAGGTTCTGGCTGGAGAAGATAGCCGTTGGCGGGTCCTCGGCCGTGAACAGTTCAAGCGCGGCCAGCCGTGCCGACTCCTCATCGTGCAGTCCGTCGCGGACCGGAACGGTGGATGTTGCAATGCCGGCCCGGCCCAGCTCCTCGATGAAGCCGCGCCGCCGTTCCCGGGCGGTCTGGATGTCCGTGCGGTCGCCCAGACAGGCAAGCCTGGTATGGCCGTGCGCCATGAGGTGGGCCGCTGCCCTGGCGGCTCCGACAGCGTTGTCCGTCACCACGGCGTCCGCCTCGATGCCCACGGGTTCACGGTCGATGAACACCATCGGCAGATCGCGGGAGTGTTCCGGAATGACGTAGGACTGGCTCCGCGCTATGGGAGTCAGGACCAGGCCATCCACCCGCCGGCCGAGGAACGCGGCCACCATGGCTTTTTCCCGTTCGGGGTCGTCGTCGAGGCTGGCGGCGAAGACGGCGATGCCGCGGGCCGCAAGCGTGTCTTCCAGCGCACGGTGGACCTCGCTGCTGAACGGGTTGGCCACGCTGGGCAGCAGGAGGCCGATCGAAAGCGTCTGCCGCCCGGCCCGCCGGAGACTCCCGGCCGCCATGTCCAGCTGGTAGTTGAGCTGCTGGGACGCGCCCAGCACGCGCTGCCGGGTGGCTTCGGAGACGCCCGGCTCGTCGTTCATCACGCGGGAAACCGTCTTGATGCCCACTCCTGCCAATGCTGCGACGTGGCGCATCGTGGGGCGATTCTTCCCGGGGTCCGCTTGGTAACGATTAGACATCGTTGTCATCACATCGTCCTTCATCATCGAATTTTCATTGACTCTACCTTGTGACGCTGATTACATGATGCCTGACATCGTTGTCAGGCATTGGAAAGTGCCACGAAAACAGGAGATTCAATGTTGAGTTCCAAAGCACCGCGCACCATGACCCACCGCCTGCTCGCCATGGGCGCAGTTCTGACCCTCGGCACCCTCAGCCTTGCCGCCTGCGGCGGAACCCCCGCGGCCAACCCCGGCAGCTCGGCCGCCGAAAAAGTCGGTGTCTCCCTGATCGTGAAGACGACGACCAACCCGTTCTTCGTCGCCATGGAGGACGGGGCGAAGAAGGCGGCCGCGGACGGAGGCGTGGACCTGAAGCTCGCGGCCGGCAAGGCTGACGGCGACGAGGATACCCAGATCCAGGCCATCGAGAACGCCATCTCCAAGGGCGACAAGGGCATCCTGATCACCCCCAACGGCCCCTCCGTAGTGGACGCACTGAAGAAGGCCAAGGACGCCGGGCTCTTCGTCATCGCCCTGGACACCCCGCCGGATCCCGCCGACGCCGCCGACATCACGTTCGCCACGGACAACTTCGCCGCCGGGGAACTGATCGGCAAATGGACGGCAGCCCAGCTGGACGGGAAGAAAGCGACCATTGCCCTCGTCGATCTCTTTGACGACAAGGTCGTCTCAGTTGACTACAACCGGGACCAGGGCTTCCTGACCGGCCTCGGTATCGACACCGCGGACAAAAAGAAGAACGGCGATGAAGCCAAGACCGGCAAGTACACCGGCGGCAAGGGCGGCGACTACGAGATCGTCGGCAGCCAGGCCTCCCAGGGCGCCGAAGACGGCGGACGCACCGCCATGGAAACCCTCCTGGCCAAGAACCCGAACATCAACGTCGTCTACACCATCAACGAACCCGCAGCAGCGGGTGCCTTCGAGGCACTGAAGGCCGCCGGCAAGGAAAAGGACGTGCTGGTCGTCTCGGTGGACGGCGGCTGCACCGGCGTGAACAACGTCAAGTCCGGCGTCATCGGCGCCACGGCACAGCAGTACCCGGTCAAGATGGCCGAACTGGGCGTCAAGGCCATCGTTGACCTCGCCAAGACCGGCCAGAAGCCGGCGAACTCGCCGGGGCTGGACTTCTACAACACCGGCGTCGAGCTCGTCACGGACAAGCCGGCCGACGGCGTCAAGAGCATCACCACCACCCAAGCCTCCGACATCTGCTGGGGAAAGTAACCCCCCGGCTTCACTGCGGGGCGGGGAGTCCGGAGCCCGCTGCCGGCCTCCCCGTCCCGCACCTACCGAGCTAGGGCCGCCCCTAGCAACCATCACGGAAGATCAGGACCAATCGTGACCCAGCAACAGACCGCCGGCCCGCCCAGCGCCGGGCATGCCGACCTGGCGGAGGAATTCCTTGACCGCCAGACACCGCTCAGCCGGATACGCAATATCCTCCACCGCTACCCAGCCGTCAGCCCTGCCCTTGTACTTCTCATCGCCGTGGTGGTGTTCGGCCTCCTCAATGACAGGTTCCTGCGGGTTGAAAACCTCTCCCTGATTACCCAGCAGGTCTCCGTCGTCGGCACCCTGGCCATCGCCCAGACCCTCATCATCCTCACCGCCGGCATCGACCTCTCCGTCGGCGCCGTGATGATCCTCTCCTCCATGGTCATGGCCCAGCTTGCCGTCAACAACGGACTGCCCGCACCTATTGCCCTGCTCGCAGGCCTCGTTGTCGGACTCGCCGCCGGAGCCCTGAATGGGTTCCTGGTCACCAGGTTCCGTCTCCCGCCGTTCATCGTCACCCTCGGCACGTTGAACATCTTCATCGCCCTGACACTGCTCTATTCCAACGGAGCGACAGTGCGTGGCTCGGCCATGCCGCCCCTGCTGACCTGGACCGGCACCACCTTCCCGCTCGGCCCTGTGCGGATCTCCACCGGCGTCGTCATGATGCTCCTGCTCTACATTGTTGTTGCCTTCATTCTGGGCAAGACGGCCTGGGGCCGGCACGTCTACGCCGTGGGCGATGACAAGGAAGCCGCCCGCCTGGCCGGCATCCCTGTCAGCCGGGTGCTCATGAGCGTCTACCTCGCTGCCGGCGCCGTCCTGGCCGCCGGCGCCTGGATCCAGATCGGGCGGACCAACGCCGCCAGCCCCAACGCCGGCGTAGACCTGAACCTGGACTCCATCACCGCCGTCGTCATCGGCGGAACCAGCCTCTTCGGTGGCCGCGGCTCCATCTGGGGATCGCTCCTCGGGGCCCTGATCGTCGGCGTCTTCCGCAACGGTCTCTCCCTTGCCGGGCTCGACGTTTTGTACCAGACCCTCGCAGTGGGCGTCCTGATCATCCTCGCTGTGTCCATCGACCAGTGGATCCGAAAGGTCAAGTCATGACCATGACAGAATTTACAGCCCCGCACGTCACCACCCGCGAACCCATCCTGCGGGCCCGAAACCTCGTCAAGACCTTCGGCCGCGTCGTGGGCCTCGACGGAGTCAGCCTCGACCTCTACCCCGGCGAAGTCCTCGCGATCATCGGCGACAACGGTGCAGGTAAATCAACCCTGATCAAGTGCCTCACCGGCGCCGAAGTCCCGGACACCGGCGAACTCTTCGTCTCAGGACAGCAGGTGCACTTCAAGCGCCCCCAGGACGCCCGGGTCCACGGCATCGAAACCGTGTACCAGAACCTCGCCGTCTCACCGGCCCTCGACGTCGCCTCGAACTTGTTCCTGGGCCGGGAGGAAAGGCGTGCGGGACTCCTCGGGAGCGTGTTCCGGATGCTTGACACCAAAGGTATGCGCCGGAAGGCCAAGGAAGAGCTGACCCGGTTGGGCATCTCCACCCTGCAGGACGTGACAGTGCCGGTGGAGAACCTTTCCGGCGGCCAGCGCCAGGCTGTCGCCGTGGCCCGCGCCGCAGCGTTCGGTTCAAAGGTCGTTGTGCTGGACGAACCGACGGCGGCACTTGGCGTCCGGGAATCGAACCAGGTCCTCCAGCTGGTTCGGGACCTCCGCGACCGCGGCCTGCCGGTCATCTTGATCAGCCACAACATGCCCCACGTCTTTGACGTAGCGGACAGGATCCACATCCAACGCCTGGGCAAGTGCGCGGCCACCATCACCCCCCAATCACACACCATGACCGACGCCGTCGCGATCATGACCGGCGCAGCCACCGCCTGACGGCCGGCTGGTACCCTCCCGCTCTACCGGAGCCCCCTTTCTCCGTCCGCGGACCTCCCCAGGTCCGCGGACGGATCCACACCGGGGGTTCCCGTCATCAGCAAACCCACGAGAGACAGACCATGGATTACCTCACAACAGCCCGGCAGGACGCTCATCAGACACTCGACGTCATGGTCGTAGGCGAAGCGCTGATCGACGTGGTCACAACGTCGCACGACACGGTGGAGCACCCAGGCGGCTCACCGGCCAACGTCGCCTACGGACTTGGCCGCCTCGCCGTCACCACAGGTCTGCTCACCGCCATCGCCCCGGACGCGCGTGGGATTTCCATCGAAAACCACCTCCGCAGCGCAGGCGTCTTACTTTTGCCCGGATCAAAATCCCTCACCAGGACGGCATCGGCAACAGCAACCCTTGAACCCGACGGCTCCGCCAGGTACGACTTCGACATCTCTTGGGACCTTGCCCCGACAACCCCCGCCTACTTCCCAAAAATACTGCACACTGGATCCATCGCCACCTTCCTTAATCCCGGTGCCGGCGCCGTGAAATCCCTGCTCGAACAGGCCCACAGACACTGCATGATCACCTATGACCCGAATATCCGGCCAGCCCTGCTCGGCAGCCACAGGGAAGCCTTGGCCATCTTCGAAGAGCTCGTGCCCTTAACCGACGTCGTCAAACTCAGCGATGAAGACGCCCACTGGCTGTACCCCCAAAAAAGCCTGGACAAAACCGCAGCACACATCCTCGGGCTGGGCGCGGGACTTACCGTCATCACCAGAGGCGCCGACGGCTCACAATTCACCACCCCTGCCGCTAACATCAGCATTCCCGCTGTGAAGTCCAAAGTTGCTGACACTATCGGCGCCGGGGACTCATACATGTCCGCCCTGATCCTGGGCTTTCTCACCCGAGGAACCGAAGGCTTCGCCCCGGCTGTCCTGGAGCAGCTTGGGCACACCGCAGCTGCAGCCGCGGCCATTACCGTACAGCGCCCGGGAGCGAACCCCCCGAACCTGAAAGAACTCAACATGGCCATCGCGGCCCATTCCGGCGCCCAATACGTGGCTTCTTGACGCACTTCATCGATCGATTGGCGACACCTACTGGCCATAAGGAGACTGCCCTGACGTCGCTTTCACCAGTCACGTGCGCCGTACGGCAAGAACCGTCGTGCATTTTTCAGCAGTCGCCCAAACCAGACCCCACGGGCGCGCTACGTAAGGCGGTCCGGCCGGCACTCGATTGTGGGCGTCTCCCGGCATCTCAAATACGATCGCTTTCGGTGCATCTGCCCGGCACGGAATCTATACGTCTGCCCATGGGCACGACTGGCCTCCAGCCGTATGATGCGGCCATGTTCCGGCATCCACCGGCACCGTGCCAAGCGGTAGTGCCGCGCCCTGTCACGGCGCCTATGTTGCTGACGTTGACACGAGTGTTCCCGGAGAGCCAACCCCTGAAGCGGCCGCGGTGGCGTGGGCTAAGCCGGTAAACGCGCCTTCCGGCGCTCCAACCGATGGATGGAAAGCGGTCGATGAACGGACGGCGCGCAGTGGTGACTGGAATGCCGGTGTAAGCCGGACCATTCCCGGCGGCTGGGTAGTTTCTGGCCTCGGGTGCGGCGGCACCCGGAGCTAACTTGGGTGGTCCCCAACACCGCCCGGCCGCAGGCGGACCTTCTGGCCGCCGGCGGCCGGCGCCATGACCTCTTCGGCGGTCGGTAGCGGGCTGTGGCGCATTGAGACCGCCCAGTGCCCGGCATAGGGTAGGCGGATGACTGTTCAGCCAGGCCTGCACCGCCAACATTGCTCCGTTGCCGCCCCCACCCAGCTGTGGCTCGATCCTGACGGCCGCCTGGCCGGCGAGGTCAAACCGCCCGGCGCAGGCGACCCTGCTGAGCCGGCCGGGTTCACCGGGCTGCTCCACGGCGACACCCGGATGCTCTGCCGGGCCCTCGTGCGCGTCAACGGCCTGGAACCCGAACCGGCGGCCGTCGAGACGGAGCCCGGCGGCGTCCTGCGCGTCCGGGGCCTGGTCCGGGGCATCCCGGGACCCACGGAGGATCCCGCCGTCGAGCTCCTCCAGACCTGGACCGTGACGCCGGGCCTCGTGCGGCACACCCTGCAGCTGCGGACCTCACTGGATTCCCTCGACGTGGAAGTCGACGTCGAGCTCGCCGCCGACTTCACCGACATGGCCCAGATCCGCCTCAGCCGCTTCCGTGACGTCTCCGGGCCGGTCTCCGCCGATGAGTCCACGCTGCGCTGGCAGGAGGGCGGCAAGACCCTGGCGGTCGCTGCCCCCGGCGCCGTCACCCCGGAAGGCCACCTCGTCTGGCGCGGAACGCTGGGCCGGGGCCGGCCGTTCGAGGCCGAATGGCAGGCCGTCCTCTCCGATCATGACGACGCCGTGGTGGCGGCCCGCCCGTCCGCGGCCCGGCCCCCGCGGACCGGGCCGGTGGGGGCCCTTGGCCTGCTCCTGGATAACTCCCTCGATGATGTGGCCGGGCTCCGCCTGGCCACCCGCCAGCTGCCGGACGCCCCGTTCATCGCGGCCGGGGCGCCCTGGTACTTCACGCTGTTCGGGCGGGATTCGCTGTGGGCGGCGCGCCTGCTGCTGCCCCTGGACAGCGGGCCGGACAACGGGCTGGCGGCGGGCACCCTGCGCGCGCTGGCGGCTTTCCAGGGCACCCGGACGGACGCGGCGGCCGCCGAGGAACCCGGCAAGATCCTGCACGAGCTAAGGTCCAAGGAACTGTTGCTGGAGAGCCAGAACCTGCGCCTGCCGCCGGTGTACTTCGGGGCCGTGGATTCGACTCCGCTGTGGCTTTGCCTGCTCGGGGAACTTTGGCGCACCGGCCGGGACGAGGACGCCGTCCGGTCGCTGCTGCCGAACGCGGCACGCGCCGCGGCGTGGTTGCTCGCCGCCGGCGCCACCGGAACGGACGGCGCCGCGGACGGTTCAGCGGATGGCGCGCCCGGCAACGGCGGGTTCCTTAGCTACCGTGACTCCACGGGCCACGGCCTGAGCAACCAGGGCTGGAAGGATTCCCGGGACGCCATGCAGTTCCGCGACGGCCGGCAGGCCGAGGGGCCGATCGCCCTGTCCGAGGCGCAGGCTTACGCGTACCAGGCAGCCATGGGGACGGCGGAACTGTTCGACGTGTTCGGGGAACCGGGTGCTCAGGCGCTGCGCGACTTCGCCGCGGCCCTCCGGCTCAGGTTCCGGGAGCGCTTCTGGGTTGAGGACGACGGCGGGCCGTTCCCCGCCATGGCCCTGGACGGGCACGGGGTCCCCTTGGACGTCCCGGGCTCGAACATGGGACATCTGCTGGGCACGGGCATCCTGGACGCGACCGAAGCCCGGATCGTCGCGGACCGGCTGGTGGGCCCCGAGCTGTTCTCCGGCTACGGCGTGCACACGATTTCGCGGCGGGCCGCAGGGTTTTGGCCCTTCAGCTACCACTGCGGCTCGGTCTGGAGCCACGACACCGCCATCGCGATCCGCGGCCTCCTGGCCGACGGTTTCGTCGCCGAGGCACGCACCCTCGCCGACGGCCTGCTCGCGGCGGCGGCCTCCTTCGGGCACCGGTTGCCGGAGGTGTTCGCCGGGGTGCGGGCCGAGGACTCGGGCGTCGCGGTACCGTATCCGGCGTCGTGCCACCCGCAGGCGTGGTCCTCAGCCTCGGCGGTGGTGATCGCCCAGGCGATGGGCGTCGGGCTCTGACGGTCCCGCTGCCGTTGGGGGTTCCGCGGACGGGGCCGCGGCGGCGCGCAGCCCGTCGGCCAGGATGACGGCGCCGGTTACGGCGAGCGCCAGGCCCATGGAGGCGAGCACGTCGGTCAGCCAGTGGTACCCCAGGTACAGGCGGCTGAAGGCGACCACCAGTGTCCCGGCGGCCGCTGCCGCGAAGCCGAGCACCGACGTCGTCCGTTTGCCCGTCCGCGTGCCGCGGGCCGCCAGCAGCAGATAACTGAGGACGCACAGGAAGACGCCCGCCCCGAAGGTATGGCCGGAGGGAAAGGACAGGGCGTCGTCCGGTCCCAGCATGAAGCCGCTGGCGGCGGGCCGGCTCCGGCCGACGTCGTGCTTCACCAGCGTGGACACCGCGAAGGTGGCTGCCATGGCGCCGACCAGCAGGGCGGGACGCCAGACTTCACGCTTGAAGACCGCCCAGGCCAGTGCCACGGCGCAGCCGATCACCGTCATCCACAGCGGCGACGTCACCGTGGTCACGGCCGCCAGGATGGCGGTGGCCAGGGGGTTCCGGGACGCCACGAGTCCGTCGTGCACGGGTCCGTCCAGGTCGGCCACGCCGCTGTTCGTCTGCACGGCGGCGAGCACGGTCCAGAAGATCGTCTCGCCCGCGATTAACAGGCCCGCAGCCACGAAGAAGAGCCGCCGCTGGGATGGCAGCGGCAGGCTGGCGGGGGGTCGGGAGGCACGCTGGGCAAGGAGCATCGCCTCATTCTGCCACCGGCAGCTACCTGGAGCCCGGAGGGCCGCTGGGAATTCTCTGGGATGCGCGGCGGCGCGGCCGCTACGGTTCTCTGCTACGGTTTTCCGGGCCGCCTGGTCTGCGGGTACGGCGTTTCGAACCGAGCCAGCATCTCCACGAACCCGGCGATCTTCCGTTCCCGGGTCGAGGCCTGCTTGACCGAGTTGGTGCGGTAGATCAGGGCATACCGGTTCACGGACGTCAGGACCTCGAACATCGCCTGGGCCCGCGGGTCCGCCGCGATGGCGGCGGCGAGATCATCCGGGACCTCCGCCGTCGCCGAGCCCGAATAGGCGGCCTCCCAGCGCCCGTCCGCCTTGGCGGCGGCGACGGCCGCCTGCCCGGCGGGGGCCATCCGCCCCGCCGCCTCCAGGCGGTCAATCCGCTCCACGTTCCGGGCCGACCACACGCTCTTGGGTCCCCGCCGGGTCATCCGCTGGAACGAGCTTTCCTCGTCCCGGCGCCGTCCCTGCCCGTCGATCCAGCCGAAACACAGCGCCTCCTGCAGCGCCGCCTCGTAGTCCAGCTCCGTCACCGATCCGCCCTTCTTGTGCAGCACGAGCCAGACGCCGGGACTTTGGGCGTGGTGCTGCTCCAGCCAGGCGCGCCACTCGGCGGCGTCCTTCACCAGCAGTTCCTCCAGTTCAACAGCCATGGCCCCATTGTGCCCTGCTGTGCTGACCGGAAGGGTGCTTTGGTGGCACCATGTCAGGAGGAGCCAAAAACCGTCCTTCGCAAGGAGACCCCATGCTGCGCGTCCGCCCGATCCACTACACCTCCCGCATGGACCAGTGGGAGGGCCTGCTGTCCGCCCTCGGCATGGTGCGCACAGTCAACGACGGCGACTGGCAGGAGTTCGACGCCGGCTCGGGCCGCCTCGCGCTGCACCGGGTGGCGGCGGTCGCCGCCGGGGATGGTGCCGGGGACGGTGCCGGTGCCGGTGCCGGAATGGTCCTGGATGGAAAGACGGACTTCGGCGTCGAGGTCGGGGATCTGGCGGAGTTCGCCCGCCGCACCAACGCCGCCGCCGGGGAGGGCGGGAACACCCCGGCCGAGCTGGTCAGCGCCCGCCACGGCGACACCTGCCGCATCACGGGCGGGGACGGGTTCGCTTTCTTCGCGGACAAGGCAGCCCACGGCGCGCAGTGCGCGGACGCCGATCCGGCCCTCGCCGTCGTCGAAGTCTGGTTCACGCCGGACGCGACCGCCGCCGCGCAAACCCTGCGGAACATGGGCGCCCGGCTGCGGCCGGCCCCGGACGACGACGAAACCGCGGATTTTACGGCGAAGAACGGCGGCGTGCTGATGGTCCGGCCCGCCAGCGGCGCCGCCCGGACCGGCCTGGGGTTTGAATACACCGGCGACCTCGCCGCCCTGCGGGACCGCCTCGCGGCCGGCGGCCACCGGGTCAGCCTGACGGAAGAGGCCTTCGGGCGGACCCTGCACGTGGCCAACCCGGACGCGGCCGACCTGCCGGAGAACCCCCACGGGGCGATGCTCTGGATCTCGCAGAAGCCCGAAGGCGCCTGAGGCGGTCCCCCGCTGCGTCCGCGGCGGACCTATCGAGTTCAGCCCTGACACCGTAGGTGGATAGGGCAGCTGCTTGTTTTTGTTTCCGCACTCTCCTGCTGTCGCCGTCGAAGGCCCACTATCGTGGTTCGAGCGAGACTAGTAGCTCAAGTTAAAGATGGACCTTTTCTGCCCCACGGCCGGACCTCTATTCCTGGCCGAGAATGGACGGGAGTCGGTCCTCCATAGGCTGAAGCTCTTTTGCAAAGCAGATCGACGACGGGATGGAGTGCTCGTAAGGCGGATAAGTGGGTATCTGCCTGTATCCAAGTTTTCGATAAAAAGCTTCAGCTTCCGGCTGCTTACCCCCGGTTTGCAGGATAACGCGGCGGGCGCCGGCACTGGCGGCAATCCTCTCGAGTTCAGCCATGAGTACGGTCGCAGCGCCCATACCTCGGGCTGCAGGGTCTGAAATGACCCGCTTGACCTCCCATTCCCCATTCAACCGGCGGAGAGCGCCGTGCCCTATGGCTTCACCTACGGTATTAAGTACCAGGACGTTGGCGATGAAATCTTGCGGTGGTACGGAGAGCGCTTTCTGCGCTGCTTCGGAAAGATGAGGTTCTTCTGCGGTAGCGTATCGGGCGAGAAGCTCGTCTGTTAACAAATCCCGCAGACGGGCTGCTCTATGGTCTTCAAAGTCAACTATCTCCAGGGTCACTGCTGCCGGATTGCCGGACATTTATCTCCTGTTGATGCGTGTCTTATTGAAATTCCTTGGTTCGTGCGGCCGCTACAACGGACGACCGCGGGATGTCCCGTCGTCGCCCTTCCGGTTTGTCGTTACGGGTCGACAGGGATGGCGTCGGTCGTTGACACCAGCGGTCCCAGCATCAGACTGCCCACTCTGAATTCCTCGTCGCATTCCGCGCAGGTCAGCACCGGTTGCAGGTCGGCCCCGCAACTGTGCCGGTAGGAGGCGCGGGGTGTCTCGTCGCGCATCCAGGTGCTGCTCCACGCCGCGAGTGAGATGAGGATGGGAGCAACTTCGGCCCCGGAAGTTGTGAGGTGGTACTCATAGCGCGGGGGGCGCTCGGAATATTGGACGCGCTCAATAACGCCATGGCTTTCCAGTGTCCGCAGCCGGCCCGTCAGGATGTCGCGGGAGGCGCCCGTATTGCGGGCTATCTGGTCGAAACGATGAACGCCCAAGGACATCTCCCGAAGGGCCAGCAGTGCCCACCGCTCCCCCAGTACCTCAAGCCCTGCCGCGATGAAACATGCCCTGGGCGCATCCCTGGCCGTATCAGTTGGTGTCATGACTTACCTGCTTTCAGTGCGTTCTGTAAGTATACAAGTGAGTTGGAAAATCCAACCGACTCCGCTAACGTGACTTTCGGAGGCCGCGGCAACCTCGTCGCCGCCCTGTCTGAGATCAGGAGAATCCATGCCACAGCTGTCTGGCGCCGTCGTCCTTGTCACCGGCGCGAACGGAGGGCTGGGCCGCCACTTCGTGGAACAGGCCCTCGCCAGGGGCGCGGCCAAGGTGTACGCGGCAGCCCGGCGTCCTCAGGAGTGGAACGAATCCCGCGTCATCCCTCTCGCTCTGGATGTCACCGACCCTGCCTCGATCCGGGCCGCCGTGGCGCAGGCTCCGGACGTCACGGTCCTGATTAACAACGCCGGCATTGCCGTGGAATCGGACACACTCCTGGCACTGCCTGACGAGGAATTCCGAAACGTGATGGAGACCAATTTCTTCGGGCCGGTCGCCCTGACCAAGGCATTCGCGCCGGTGCTCGCGGCCAGCGGGACGTCAGCGGTCCTCAACATCCACTCGGCGCTCAGCTGGATCGCGCTCACCGGCGCCTACAGCGCCTCAAAGGCGGCGCTGTGGTCGGCGACCAACTCCTTCCGGGTCGAACTGGCTCCCCAAGGCACGCACGTCACGGGCGTGCACGTCGGCTACATCGACACGGCCATGGCGAAGGGCGTCGATGCCCCAAAAACCGCCCCCGAGGAAGTCGTGCGGAAGTCGTTCGATGCGCTCGAGCAGGGAGATTACGAGGTCATCGTGGATGACATCTCTGCCGGCGTGAAGCTTGGCCTCTCTGGTGCGATCTCCGATCTTTACCCGGCGCTGGCAGCCAACGCCCCGGCATGACCCGACAAAGCCTGAAAACCTCCTAAGAACTCCGAGAGATACATTCATGACAAGCAACACCTCCGCAGAGCGCTCGGAGACCTCCACCTGGATGGACCCGGCAATCGCGCTTCCCCACCAACCGGAAGCGCTGGCACCATGACACATAGTGCCACCGCTGTTGCCCTGGCACCTGCCGCTCACGAACCTGTCGAGCCTCTGAACGCCGCGCCAGGGATGCATGAGTTGAGCCGGTTCGGCGTGCCGCTGGGGCTTGCCGGTCTGGGCGGCGCCTGGTCCGCCGCAAGGAGCTCTCTCGGATCCCCGATCTGGCCGGAGGAAATTCTCTACGGAACAGCCACCGCCCTGTGGCTGGTCCTGACCGTCACGTACGTGTTCCGGGGCCTTCGGCGGAAAGGAACATTCCGCTCTGACCTCAAGCACGAGGTGGCAGGGCCTTTCGCATCCTTTATCCCACTCATTGGGATCCTGCTTTCCTCCCACTACAGCCAGTACCTGCCGCCCTGGGGTGCCGGGCTGTGTGGCGCGTTCATCGCCGCGCTGGCCATCGTCGCCGCACAACTCCTCGCCCACTGGGTCACCGGCGGGGTATCGATGCAGTCCATCCACCCTGGCTACCTGCTGCCTGTCGTAGCCGGATCCTTCGTCGCCAGCATCGGATTCTCAAGCATCCACGCCCATGATGCCGCCATAGCCACATTTGGCGCCGGCATGTTCTTTTGGCTTCTCGTTGGGACTGTCGTCACCGTCCGGCTCATGACGGGAGGTGCGCTGGCGCCAGCAGCCAAGACCGGACTATCCGCATACCTGGCTGCGCCTGCAACGGCCAACATCGCTTGGATGGTGTCACACCCCGGTCCAATGGGGGCCACGCAGCTTGGGCTCACTGGTGTGCTGGCAATCATGGCGCTACTGCAGGTCATGCTCCTCCCCGAGTACCGCAAGCTTCCCTTTACGCAATTATTTTGGGTGTTTACCTTTCCCGTGGGCGCAACCACCAACTACGCCGTCCGCTGGCTTGCCACCACTAGCCTCCCCGGCTGGGAAATTTACGCCTGGACGACACTCGGGCTCGCAACAGCCTTCACCCTCGCCATTGCCGCCCGTACTGCGACAACGGGAAGTGCCCGCGCATAGCGAGACGAGTCGGACAAGGTGCCCGAGCGACGATTTATGGATGGTCACGAGCACTCGTGGTCTAGCCGCGTCGCGTCCTCCCGGAAGGCGACACCCAGCGATCACAGAACGCCGCCAGAGAGCGATCAAATCCGCGGAGGAACCCCCCTGGGGCCGCGCTCAGTCCTCCAGCGCCCCGTTGCAGAGCCGGTTCACTACCTCGGTGAGCATCGCCAGGCCGGCCACGATGTCCTCGTCCGTGGTGTATTCGTGCTCGTTGTGGGAGATCCCGTCCACGCTGGGCACAAACAGCATCACCGTCGGGACGAGGTCCTTCATGTTGGTCGAATCGTGCCCGGCCAGGGTCATGACCTGCTTGTTCGCCAGGCCCAGGTCCGCGGCCACCTTGGCCGCGAGTTCCACGCCCTCGGGCTGGTAGGGGGTCACGGGCCAGGTGTGGGCGTGGTTGCGCTCCACCGTGACGTTCGCCAGCCGTTCGATCCCGGCGATCCGCTCGTCCAGCAGGGCGTCGGCCTCGGCAAGGACAGCTTCGTCGGCGCTGCGCAGGTCCAGCAGCAGGCTCACCCGGGACGGCACCACCACGGGCGAGTTGGGGTAGACGTTCAGTTGCCCCACAGAGGTGTGCAGCACGCCGGGGAAGGTGTCGGCGAGTTCCCGGGCGGCGACCACCATCATGGACGCCCCCAGCAGTGCGTCCTTCCGGTCGGCAATCACGGTGGAGCCGGTATGGGCCTGCTCGCCGTGGACCACGAACTCGTATTTGTTGGCCGCCCAGTTGGAGTTCACCAGGCCGATGGTGATGCCTTCGCGTTCCATGCTCCGGCCCTGTTCAATGTGGATTTCGGCGCAGTACGCGGCTTCGGGGCCCTCGTAGCTGCCCCGGCAGCCGATCGCGTCCAGGGCCTCGCGGACCGTGACTCCGGCCGCGTCCGTGGTGGCCAGCGCGGTTTCGAGTTCGAGCTTTCCGGTGTAAACGGAGGAGCCCATCATCGACGGCTTGAAGCGGGAGCCCTCCTCGTTGAACCAGTTGACCACCGCGATATTGAACCGGGGCTGCCCGGCGTCTCCGGCCGCGGCCCACTGCTCCACGAGGCGGAACGCCGCGTGGGCTGCGGCGAGCACACCGTACGCGCCGTCGTAGCGTCCCGCCGTCGGCTGGGAATCCATGTGAGAGCCCACCACGACGAAGGGAGCCCCCGGCACGGCCTCGTACAGGCCCCACTGGTTGCCGGCCCGGTCGAACCGGACGGTGAAGCCGTTGGCCTCCAGCAGGCCGGTGAGCCACTGCCGCTGCTGGCCGTCCGGCACGCTGGCCGCTTGGCGGTCCACGCCGCCGTTCTCGGTAGCACCGAATTCGCTCATGGTGTGGAAGTCCCGCACGAACGCGGCGTCGCGGGTGCTGAAAGTGGTGTGAGTAGTCACGGTGTTCCCCTATGAACGGTTGGTAGCTGGGTTAAAGAATGGACCGGTTGCGGCCGGCTGGGCCGCAACCGGGGTCATGATGCCGGCGGTCCGGAAGGTAAAGTTCCCCCCGACGGCGGTGGCCAGCACCTGGAGCCCAGCGATGCTGGCCGCGGTGAGCGGGGACCCGGACAGGACGGTGAAATCGGCGAGCTTCCCGGCGGTCAGCGAGCCTTTGACGCCGGAGGTGCCGGTGGCCGCGGCGGCTCCGGTGGTATACGCCGCCAGGGCCTGGAGCGGGCTGAGCCGCTCGTCCGGATTCCCGAAAACGGCCCCGGAGGCGGTGCGCCGGTCCACGAACGCCTGCATGCCGCGGAGCACGTTTCCGTCGGCCACGGGGCGGTCGGAGCTGCCGGCGAGCGTCACACCGGCGGACAGGAACGACGCCGCCCTGTAGGCCCAGCCGAGCCGTTCCGGGCCGAGGGACAGCGTCATGCCGTCCCCGCCGTCGGCGAAGAAGCTCGCCTGCGGGGTGACGGCGATGTCGGCGGCGGCCAGCCGCTGCAGCTGTTCCGGCCGGGTCATCGAGGCGTGTTCGATCCTGTTGGGCACGGCCCGGGGGCCGTATTTGGCGGCGCAGCCGGTGATGATGTCGATCGCGAGGTCAACGGCGCGGTCGCCGATGGCGTGCGCCGCGATCGACCACCCGGCCGCGTAGGCGGCCTCGATCTTTGCCCGCAGCGCGTCCGGTTCGGCCTGGAAATAGCCGGTGTTGCCGGTGTTGTCCGTCCCGCCGTGGCTGCAGTAGTCCTGGCTGACCGCGGCCGTTTCGCCGAGCAGTGACCCGTCCAGGAACACCTTCGCCGGGCCCAGGGACAGGAAGTCGCCACCGAAGCCGCTGGCGATGCCCAGATCGAGTCCGACCGGCGCGGTGCCCGGCGGGTGCTGCCCGCCGAGCGGGTGGAGCACATCCAGCACGGGCATCAGCTGCGCCCGGGCGTGGAGCCTGCCCGCGGAGGCCGCCCGCTGGTAGGCAGCCAGCTCCACGGGGCTGTGGCCGATCCAGCCGCCGCCGATCCCGGCCTCGGTGAAGCTCGTGATGCCCTCCGCAGCGTAGTAGGTGGTGGCCCGGTCCAATGCGGCTTCGATCGCCTCGGACGAGTACGGCAGGATCAGCTGCTGGATCAGCTGCTGCGCGGTTTCCTGGACCAGCCCAGTGGGGCGGCCGTCGGCGTCGCGGACAATCACGCCGCCGTCGGGGTCCGGAAACGACGCCGGTTCGGCGCCGGCCAGCCGGAGCGCGGCGGTGTTGACCACGGCCATGTGCCCGGAGTTGTGCCGCATGAACAGCGGCCGGTTCCCCGTGATCCGGTCCAGGACGGTGATGTCCGGGAACTCGCCGCCGTGCTGGGTCTGGCTGAAGCCGGTGGCCAGCAGCCATTCCGGCGCCGGTCCGGTCCCGGGCTCCGGCTCTGGCGCTGCCTCAGGCCGCGCGCTGTCTGCTGCCATGCCGGCCTCCACCAGGGCGTAGAGCTGCGTCAGGCCGCGCGCGGCGGAGACGTCCAGTTCGCCCAGGCCGAGCCCGAACCAGGTGGTGTGGCAGTGGGCGTCGATGAAGCCGGGGGTGACGGTGGCGCCGCCGAGGTCGAGGATTTCGGCCGCGTCCAGGCCGGCCAGGTCGTCGTCGAGGCCCACAATCCGGCCCTGCCAGACTCCCAGCGAGGTGGCATGCGGGCGGCGCTCATCCATGGTGATGATGTCCGCGTTGCGCAGCAGCAGATCGAGTTTCAAGGGTTACCTACGTGGTTCTTTAGCGGTGGGAGGTGGTGACTGACTTGATGCGGGTGTAGTCCTCCAGCCCAAAGACGGAGAGGTCCTTCCCGGTGCCGGAGTGCTTGAAACCGCCGTGCGGGGCCTCCGCCGGGATCACCTGGTGGCAGTTGATCCAGACGGCGCCGAAGTCCAGCTCATTGGAGATCCGGGTGACCACTCCGTGGTTGTTGGACCAGACGCTGGAGGCCAGCGCGTACTTGGTCCCGTTGGCAAGCTGCAGGGCTTCGGCCTCGTCCCGGAAGGGCTGGATGGTGACGACGGGTCCGAAGATTTCCTCGCAGACCACCTCGTCGGCCTGGAACACGCCGTCGATCACGGTGGGTTCGAAGTGGAAACCGGCGCCCGTCCGCTTGCCTCCGGCCAGGACCCTGGCGTTCGCGGGCAGCCGGGACATGAAGCCTTCCACCCGGTCCAGCTGGGCGGCGCTGTTCAGCGGGCCCAAGTCCGCGGCGTCGCCGCCGACCTGCAGCGCAGCGGCTGCCGCGGCGAGCGCGGCACCGAACTCCTGGTGGATGGATTCCTCAACGAGCACACGGGTCACGGCGGTGCAGTCCTGCCCGGCGTTGAAGAACGCACCGAGCGCAATCTCGATGGCCGCCACGTCAATGTCGGTGTCCGCGAAAACGATCGCCGGTGCCTTGCCGCCGAGTTCCAGGTGGACGTCCTTGAGGGTCTTCGACGCCGCGGACATCACCTGCGCCCCGGCCCGGGTGGAGCCGGTGATGGACACCATTTCCGGGATCTCGTGATCCACCATGGCGGCACCGGTCCCCCGGCCGCCGCAGATGACGTTGACGACGCCGGCCGGGTAGGCCTCCTGCGCCAGTTCGCCCAGCACCAGGGTGGACCAGGGCGTGGTGTCGGCCGGTTTCAGGACCAGCGTGTTGCCGGCGGCGAGCGCCGGTCCGATCTTCCAGATGGCCATCATGAACGGGTAGTTCCACGGGGTGATCTGGGCGACCACGCCGAGGGGTTCGCGCCGGACCGTGGAGGAAAAGCCGCGGACGTATTCGGTCTGCGCGGTCCCGGACACCACGCGGCAGGCGCCGGCGAAGAAGCGCAGCTGGTCGGCGCCGCGGAGGATCTCGATCTCGCGGGTGATCTGGCGGGGCTTGCCGGTGCAGGCCACCTCGGCGTCCAGGAGCCTGTCGACGTTGGCCTCGATGAGGTCGGCGAGTTTGAGCATCATGGCCTGGCGTTCGGCGGGGGTGGTCCGCTTGTAGCTCTGGAAGGCGGTGTGGGCGGCTTGGAAGGCGCGGTCCACGGTGGCGGCGTCGCTGTCCGGGGCGGTGCCGAGCTGGACTCCGGTGGCGGGGTCGAAGAACGGCAGGGTGGCCGCGTCCGAACCGTCGGCGGCACTGCCGGGGACGATCTCACCGTTGATGATGTTGTGCAGGGTGATCATGACTGGCTCCGGTCAGTTGCTGGCGGTCTTGGGTGAGCGGATGGTGGGGTCCTGCGGGAGGTGCAGGACTGCTGGCAGCCCGGAGTCGACGGCGCGGCGGAAAGCGGCGCCGAAGTCTTCTGCCTTCTCGACGCGTTCGCCATAGCCGCCGTAGGACCGGGCCAGTGCGGCGAAGTCCGGGTTGGTCATGTGCGTGCCCGAGGGCCGGCCCGGGTAGTGGCCTTCCTGGTGCTCACGGATCGTGGCGAAGATGCCGTTGTCCACCACGAGGGCGATGAACTTCCCGCCGTGGCCCATGGCCGTGGCCATTTCCTGGCCGTTCATCATGAAGCAGCCGTCACCGGCCACGGAAATCACCTGGCGGCCGGGGTAGGCCAGTGAGGCAGCCACCGCTGCCGGGATCCCCATGCCCATGGCCCCGTTGCGGGGTGCGGCGAGTGAGTTCGCGGTGTTGTGCCTCAGGTAGCGGGCCGGCCACAGCGAGTGGTTCCCTGCCCCGTAGGTGATGACGGCGTCGTCGTCCATTTCCTGCTTGAGGATTTCCATGACGACGTCGAGGTCCACATATGTCGAGTCCGCTCCGTTCGCGCTGTCCGGCTGCGCGGTGGAGAACTTCTCGTAGTCGGCGCGGGCCCCGGCCAGCCAGCCGGCCTCGGGATCCGCCGCGGAATCGGTGGCGGCGAGTGCCGTGGCGAAGGACGCGACGTGGGCCGGAATGTGCTGGTCCAGCCGGCCGAAGTGGCCCAGCAGATCGGCGCCTGGGTGGACGACGACGGTGACGGCATCCAGTCCGCGCTTGTAGCCGTCGGAGAGCACGTCGGCGCGGACGCAGCCGACGAAGACCAGCAGGTCGGCCTCGTCGAGGCGGCGGGCATTGGCGTCGCTGCGGGCGTAGCCGAGGTAGCCGGCGTAGGCGTCGCTGCTGTGCGGGACGGCGTCGTAGGCGCGGAAGTCCGCGAGCACGGGGACGCCGTGGCGGGCGGCCCAGCCGGCCAGCGCATCGGAGGACGCCTGGTCCCAGCCTTCGCCGCCCACCACGAGAAGGGGCTTCCTGGACGCGGCCAGGCGCGTCTCGAGGCCGGCGAGATCGGCTGCTGCAGGTTCGGTCCGGGCGACGGCCCGGGGCTCCACCGTGGCCGATTCGATGGCGTGGACGAGCACGTCTTCGGGCAGGCCGATCACCACGGGTCCCGGCCGGCCGCTGAGTGCGGTGAAGATGGCGTCGTCCACCACGCGGGCGGCGGAGGCGGCGTCGTCGAGCGTCACGACCTTCTTGGCGGTGCTGCCAAACCAGGCGTTGATGTCGAATTCCTGGAACGACTCCCGGCCGCGGTCCGCGACCGGGATGAGGCCCACGAACAGGATCATCGGAGTGGCGTCCTGGTGCGCGGTGTGGATGGCGATGAAGGCGTTGGCCGCGCCGGGGCCCCGGGTCACCATGGCCACGCCGGGCAGCTCCGTGAGCCGGCCTTCGGCGAGGGCCATGAATCCGGCGCCGCCCTCGTGGCGGGTCACCACCGTTTCAATGGAGGATCCGTGCAGGCCGTCCAGCACGTCCAGGAAGCTCTCCCCGGGGACGCCGTAGACGCGCTGGATACCGGCTCGTTCCAGCTGGGCAACAATCAGGTGCCCGGCGGTGGTTGTTGTGCTCAATGCTTCATTCCCTTTTCTTCGATGCTCAGTGCGGGGAGGAAAAGGCCGGACAGCGCGGTCAGCGCGGAGACCACCAGCAAGATGATGGCGCCGGGCCAGAACGAGTTGCCGTTGGCGGCCACGAGGGCCGTGGCGATCAGCGGCACGAAGCCGGAAATGACGCCGGCGCTGTTGGAGGTGATGGCGACGCCGGTGTACCTGACCTTCGTGGCGAAGAGTGCGGTCAAGGCCGTTCCGGACACCGCGTACGGGACGGACAGGGTGGATACGCCGACGATCATGGCGAGGATGACCAGGACGGGGTTGGCGGTGTCGATGGCCAGGAAGACGGGCACGGCGATGACGGCGGAGGCGACGCCGCCCCAGAGGATGACCTTGCTGGCGCCGAACTTCTCGCCCATGCGCCCGGCCCAGACCAGCGCGAAGATTTCCACGACGGCGGCCAGCAGCGAGCCGAGCAGCAGCGTTTCGTAGGGCATCTTGAGCACCTTGGTGCCATAGAAGACCACGAAGCTGGTGATGAGGTAGAAGCCGCCGATACCCAGCAGCGCGGAGCACATGCCCACCAGGATCTGGCGCCAGCTCTTGGTCAGGACTCCGCGGATGGGGGCGTGCTCGGTCTCGCCGGACTCCATGAGGGCTTCGAATTCCGGGGATTCGCTGAGCTTGCTGCGGATCCACATCGAAACGGCCAGCAGCGGGATCGCCGCGATGAACGGGATGCGCCAGCCCCAGGCGTCGAAGTTGGCCTGGCCCACCAGGTACAGCATTCCGAAGAACCCGCCGGAGGACAGGATGGTGCCGATCGGCGAGCCGAGCTGCGGGAGGGCGGCGTAGCGGGCGCGTTTGGCGACCGGGGCGTTTTCGACGGCGATAATGACGGCGCCGCTCCACTCGCCGCCGACGGCGAGGCCCTGCAGGATGCGCAGCGCGACCAGCAGGATGGGGGCGGCAACGCCGATCGTCATGTAGTTCGGCAGCAGGCCGATGAGCCCGGTCACGAGGCCGATACCCACGATGGTGACCATCAGGATCTTTTTGCGCCCCACCTTGTCGCCCAGGGCGCCGAAGATGAAGCCGCCGATCGGACGGGCCACGAAGCCCACGGCCAGGGTGGCGAAGGAGCTCATGGCCGAGACGAAGGGGTCTTGGGACACGAAGTATTGGGCGTTGAACACGAGCGCCGCGGCGGTGGTGAACAGGAAGAAGTCGTACCACTCCAACGCTGTCCCGACGAGGGCCGCGAGGGCGACTTTCTTGGCCACGCTCTCATCGACAACCCCGGGCAACTGCGGACTGGCGGTGGTAGTGGCGTTGCTTGCGCTGCTTGCCATGATTACTCCAAAGAAATGTGACTGGTCTTGACGGTGGCCCCTGTGCGGTCACCCCCATCCGGGGACAGTTCCGTCCGTGACGGTTCGGGCCGAGACGATTCGGGGGCCGACGCTTCCGGCGGGTGTGAGTGGGCTCACGCCTGGTGCTTCATTCCATTCTGCCAGTAGCTTTTTCCAAAATAACTAGCATTGCGCCACGCTTTGCAGACCCTAGAATGTGAGAATGCACAATTTTGAATCGCCGGGCGATGCTTTCCGCTGGAGTGAGCTGGTGGACCAGCTGGAAGGGCGGCTGGACGTCCTGGCCCAGGCATTCACCGCCCGGGTCCGGCAAATCCCGGAATACGGCGACAGCCAGGTGACTGTCCTGGAAATCCGGGACACGGCGCGGGAGACGTTCCGCCGGCTCATCCAGGGGCTGCGGGGCGGCCCGGCGGACACTGCACGGGACGGGCTGCTCGCCTTCGCCTCGGACCTCGGGTCCAAACGGGCGAGGGCCGGGATACCGCCGGAGTCCCTGACGTCGGCGGTGCGGCTGGACTTCAGCATCCTGTGGGCAGACCTCCTGGAGATCGCCGCGCCGGAGGATGCCGGCCTGCTGGCCTCCCGGGTGGACCAGGTCTGGCGGGTCGTCGACGAGTTCGCCACCCGCACCCACATGAGCTACCTGACCGAGCGCGTGCGCATGGCCCAGGAAGAGTCCAGCATCCAGCACGAATTTATCGCCCGGCTGTTCAACCAGAGCACGCCCTCGGCCGAGACGTCCGCGCAGGTTGGCTCCGCCCTGGGCATCGGGCCGGATGCCCGCTGCGGCCTCGTGGCTGCCAGCGGCGACGCCGGCGCCCGCCTTCGCGCGGCCGCTACCCAGTTCGGCGCCGCCCAGCGCCGCCAAAAGATCTTCCTGCACGAATCCGGCGGAAACAGCTACCTGTTTTGGCCGCTTTTGTCATGGACACCGTCGGCGAGGCCCGGCGAAACGCGGAACGTGCCGCAGCCGCCGCCGCTCGTGGCGGATATTCCCTCCGGCTATGTCCCGGAGGTGCACGGGCTGCGCGGCCTACCCGCCGCCGCCCGGACCGCAGAGAGCCTTGCTGCCCTGTTGCGCCCCAGCGACGCCGGCCCCCTGTCCGCGGATGCCGCATGGGCCCGGTTTGCCCAGCAAAACCTCCAGGACGCCGGGCTCGACCTCGCCGCCCAACTGGAGGAAGCCATGGAGGAATGCCGCGGCGGGGAACGGGATCGGCTCCGGGAAACAGTGCAGCACTATCTCTCCACGGGCAACATCACGGCCACGGCGGAACAGCTGTTCTGCCACCGGAACACCATCCTGAACCGGATCAACCGCTTCCAGGAACTGACCGGGATCGACCTGACCATTCCGGCCCAGGCCGCGCGGCTGGTGGTCGCCTGGGCCTGATAGTTGTGTGAACACACACTTCGAGGCCTTTATTGGTGGCGTTTTTGCCATTGAGCTGTGATCACCAACACAGAATAGTTGGCTACTACCTTGCACTGGACATTCATCGTGGGCACCATGCTCGACTTCGGAACCTTCGCCTCCGCCTACATTGCACGCATGGTCGGCGCCATCATCTTCGGCCACTTCGGGGACCGCCTGGGCCGCAAATCCATGCTCCTGATTTCACTGCTGACCATGGGCGCCGCCACCTTCGCCATCGGCCTGCTGCCGGACTACAACAGCATCGGGATCATGGCGCCGCTGCTGCTGCTGTTCCTGCGCGTCATCCAGGGCCTGGCCCTGGGCGGCGAATGGGGCGGAGCGGTCCTGATGACGGTGGAGCACGCTCCCGCGTCCAAGCGCGGGTTCTACGGTTCGCTGGTCCAGGTGGGCGTGCCCGCCGGAACCCTGATCGCCAACGTGGCGTTCCTCATTGTCGCCTCGACGGTCAGCACCGAAGAGCTCCTCGCCTGGGGCTGGCGCATCCCGTTCCTGGCCTCCGCGCTGCTCGTGGCCGTGGGCATCTACATCCGGCTGCACATCGAGGAAACCCCGTCCTTCCAGGCGGTCAAGGAAGCCGGCGCCAAGGCCAAGTTGCCGTTCGCCGCCCTCATGGCCAAGTACTGGAAGCAGGTCATCCTCGGCGGCGTTGCCACCCTGTCCACCGGCAGCACCTTCACCCTGCTCGTGGCCTCGGGCGTCTCCTACGGCAAAAAGGAACTGGGCCACTCGGAGGCCCTGATGCTATGGGTCGTGCTGGCCGCCTGCGCCCTGTGCTTTGTCCTGATTCCCTTCTTCGGCCGGCTCTCTGACAAGCACGGCCGCAAGCCGATCATCTACGCCGGAGTGGCCGCCGAGGCAGCCCTCGCGTTCCCGATGTTCTGGCTCATGGACACCAAGTCCGTGCCGCTTCTCTTCGTCGCGTACCTCGCCATGATGACGGCCTTCGCCGCAAACTACGGCCCGATCGCCACGTTCCTCGCCGAACTCTTCGGTTCCAAGGTCCGCTACTCGGGACTATCCGTGGCCTACATGCTCTCCGGACTCCTCGGCAGCGCCGCCACGCCGTTCATCACCACCTGGTTGCTGGGCATGACCCACCAGAGTTCCTCCATCGCGTGGTACATCATGGCCGCCGCCCTCGTCTCCCTCGGCGCCTTGTTTGTCCTGACCGAAACCCGGCACGGCAACATCGACGCCGTCGACACCGCGCCCACCGACGCAGCCATTGACGCGAGCACCGGCCCGGCCGCCGAAGCGGTGGCAGCCAAATGACAGCTCCCCAGGCCGTTCTCCCCGCTGTCGATCCCGCTGTTCAGCCCGCGGTCCTTCCCGTAACAGAGTCGGTCCGCCGGATCGCACAGATCCCGGGCGGCGCGGCCGCCGTCGGCCCGTTCTCCCAGGCGGTCGCCGCCAACGGGTTCGTGTTCACCGCCGGCCAGATCCCCGCGATCAGCGGGCTGGATGACCAGCCGGACACGTTCGAGGACCAGGTCCGCCAGACCATTATCAACCTCCGGTCTGTGCTCGAAGCGGCCGGATCCGGCCTGGAGCATGTGGTCAAGGTCAACGGCTACCTCACTGATCCCGGCCAGCTCGAGGCTTACAACCGGGTCTACTCGGCGTTCTTCAGCGGCGCCAAGCCGGCGCGGACCACTGTCTGCGTGAGCCTGTGGGGCGTCGCCCTGGAGATTGAGTGCGTGGCCGTGGTAGCCGGCGCCACGGCGCCGGACGCGCCGTGAACGCGGTGAACGCAGGGAACGCAGGGCTTGGCGAGGGGCTCCGCGTGGGGCTCGCCGCCGTCAGCTTCCCCACGATCGGGCACTTCCTGGAGGACGGATTCCTGGACCCGGCCATCCGGTCGCTGCTCGACGGCGTCAAGGTGGCCGGCCCCGCGGTGACGGTGCGCATTGCGGAAAATGACGCATACGCCATGAACCGTTCCCTGCTGGAGCTGTACCCCGGCGCGGTGCTGGTCGTGGACATGTCCGGGGACCACCGGCACGCGCCGGTGGGCTCGGTCACCGCCGCAGCGGCCACCGCGCAAGGCGCCGCCGCCGTCGTCGTCGACGGCGTGGCCACCGACATCCTGGAGCTCCGCGCGACCGGCCTGCCGGTCTTCGCCCGCGGGACCTCGTGCCTGACCACCAAACGGGTCCGCAGCGCCGGCTCCGCCGTCAATGTCCCGGTGCAGTGCGGCGGCGTCCAGGTCAATCCGGGCGACTGGGTGCTCGGTGACGACAACGGCGTGATCGTCCTGTCCGCGGAGGCGGCAGCCGACGTCCTGGGCCTGGCCCTGGACTCGGACGCCGCCGAGCCGGCGCTGCTGGCACGGATTGCCGCCGGCGAGCCGCTGGAATCGGCGCTGGCGATCTGAGTGACGGCGCGGGGTTCGGGTCAGGGATGGGGTAGAACTTAACCATGAATGTGCGCACCCCTGACCCGAATCCCGGCTGGCTCTCCGACGACGACCTGTTCGAAGCGCGGGGCAGGCTGCCGATGGTCTACGTCGAGGCCGTTCCGGTCCGGCTGGACCCCCTGGGGTTCGTGAACGAGGTCGGCACCCTCCTGCAGGCCGACGAGGACGGCACCATGGTCCGGTCCCTGGTGTCCGGCCGTGTTCTCTACCGCGAGACCATCCGTGCCGCGCTGCTCCGCCACATGGAGAAGGACCTGGGCCCGCTCGCCTTCCCGCAGCTTCCGGTCAGCCCGGTGCCGTTCACCGTGGCCGAGTACTTCCCGTCTCCGTCCCATACCGGCTTCACGGACGACCGCCAGCACGCCGTTGCCCTGGCGTACATCATTCCTGTGACCGGCGAATGCTCCCCGCGGCAGGACGCCCTTGAACTGACCTGGATGACCCCGCAGGAGGTCATGGGCACGGACGTGCAGCTCGAATTCAGCGGCGGCCGGGGGGCCCTGATCCGGCAGGCCCTCGCTTTCGCGGGAGTCGGCAACTAGCCGGTTCCCTGGGGCCCGGCGCCGGCCGGGGACTCTCGGGGGCTCCCCTGCGTCCCCGACTTCGCGCGGCCGATTTTGTAGACTGTTGGGCGGACCGCAAGAGAACTTTAAGGACTCCCGATGACCCACCCCCCAGCCTCCCGGAACTACAGCGAACAGCAGGCTGGATCTCTGCGGGCCGGTGACCACCTGATTCTGCCCGACGGAAACCGTTCCGCCGAGATCCATCGCGTGGATGTCGAAACCGACGATTTTGGGACTCCCGCCATGGTGTTGGCGACCCTCAGCGGCGGCGGTGTGCTGCGGATCGCGGCGGGATCACTGGTCCGCGTCACGGACGACGCCGGGGCCGGCACCCCGGCGTCCGACGGCGGCGAGACGGGCCCCGTCGCCCCCGAACTTCCGGCGTCCGGCCCGTCCCCCGCGCCGGAAGATGCTGAGCCGGTCGCAGCTAGGCCCGACGCCACTGGGACCGACGCAACTGCGTCCGACACGCCTGGGCCCGACACACCTGGGCCGGTCGCAACGGGGTCCGACGCTGCCGGGCCCGGCAACACGGCGGCCGCCGCCGTCGTCGTTCCTCCCCAGCCTGTTGCGCCGCCCGCGGTGAGCGGACCCAGCGAAGCGGACCTGGCGCTCATCCCGGCTCCCGACGGCACGCCGGAGTCGGTGGTGGAGGCCGCGGCCGAGGCCCATCCGGGCGCCGTCGGGGTGCTCCTGCTCAGTGAACGGCTCGCCAAGGGCATCAACACCAAGTCCGGGAGCTGCCTGAAGGATCTCAGCGACCTCGCACATGAACTCTTCGTCACCCTCAAGGACCCCGACAACGCCCTGGCGGTCGCGGACCTGCTCAACGTCCTGCCATTCGACGGCAACCCCGACCGCTGGGCTTCGGTGGAGGCATCCCTGGCGCTCTCCAGCTACATCTGCCGCCAGCTGGGGCAGGACCAGCGCGCCGGGATCTACGAGAAACTGCTCCGCGCGCCGGAGGCCATGGAAACAGACCCGTTCAAGGCCAGGATCAACGCCAAGGTGCGCCAGCGCTCGCTCAACGAGCCCAACCTGTACGACAAGGAAATCTTCCGCTCGATCGACAACGCGAACCCGGACGCGGAACGCGACTGGCGCCTGCTCCGCCTCGAGGCGCTCCTGTTCCTGCGCGCGCACGGCGGCTCCGAAACGATTGGCACCGCCGAGCTGGAACGCCGAATTGGCAACGAACTCGAATCAGTCCGCGCCTGAGGTCCGGCGTTGGGCCCTACCCGTCGCGGGCAGGGAGTTGTAGATTCACCCCATGACGAACAATCTGAGCGTTGTGATCAATTCCGACGCGCAGCAAGTTTGGACCATGCTGCGCGAACCCGCCAAGATCGCCCAATGGCACGGCTGGGTGGCCGATGACCAAGAGGCCGAAATCAACGAAATCTACTTCGGCCCCAATGTGGTCGAAGGCGCCGACCACACCTCCCTGGTGGTCGACGGCGGCGACGTTTTCACCTTGAAACCTGTCCCCACGGGCACGGAGGTCAGCGTCACCCGGGCGGCAATCGACCACAATTCCGAGTGGGCGGCCTGGGACGAGGACATCACCCAGGGCTGGCTGACGTTCCTCCACCAGTTGCGCTTCGCCCTGGAACGTCACCCGCACGGCAAGCGCCGGACCTTCTTCTTCTCCGTTCCCGGCTCCGGCGGCTCCGCGATCGACAGGCTGGGGCTGAGCGATGTGCCGGCGCCAGGGGAGCCGTATTCGCTCACCCTGCCCACCGGCGAGGAGATCTCCGGCAAAGTGTGGTTCCGCAGCAACCACCAGGTCGGCCTGACGGTCCACCACTACGCCGAGCACGGGGACGGCCTGCTGATCGTGGCGGACCAGCCCGCCATCAGTGATGTCCGGCCCGACGGCGGATCCCTCGCAATCGTCTCCACCTACGACCTCGGGGCCCACCAGTTGGAGGCGGTCCGCGACTACTGGGACAAGTGGCGGGCTGAGAACTACCCCACATCGGATCCCGTCCACTGAGTCCTGGGCTGCGTTAGCTGGCACACTTGAACCGTGCCAGCCAATCCCGACTTCGCGTCTTTGCCCGAGTCCTTGCCACCAGCGCCTGCCCGGCAGTCCGAGTTCTCCTTCCGCGTGGGCAAACGCCTGAGCGAGGCGTGCCCGCCGTCGGCCGAGCAGATTGCCGCCAACGGCGGTGAGTTCCTGGGCCGGACCGGCACCATCGCCACCCCGCACGGCGAGATCCAGACCCCGGCGTTCATCGCCGTCGGCACCAAGGCCACGGTCAAGTCCGTGCTGCCGGAATCCATTGCCGAACTCGGCGCGCAGGCGGTGCTGGCCAACGCCTACCACCTGTACCTGCAGCCGGGCGCGGACATCCTGGACGAGGCCGGAGGCCTGGGTGCGTTCATGAACTGGCGCGGTCCCACGTTCACCGATTCCGGCGGTTTCCAGGTGATGAGCCTGGGCTCGGGGTTCAAGAAGGTCATCGACATGAAGTCGGTGGACAATTCGGGCCCGGACGACGCCGTAGCCCCCGGCAAAGAACGCCTGGCCCACGTGGACGAGGAAGGCGTGTGGTTCAAAAGCCACCTCAACGGCGACCGGCACCGCTTCAGCCCCGAGATCTCCATGAACGTCCAGCACCAAATCGGCGCGGACATCATGTTCGCGTTCGACGAGCTCACCACACTGCAGAACTCCCGCGGCTACCAGGAGGAATCCCTGGAGCGCACCCGCCGCTGGGCCGAACGGTGCATCACCGAGCACTTCCGGCTCACGGACGAGCGCGCCGGCAAACCCTACCAGGCCCTGTTCGGGGTGATCCAGGGCGCCCAATACGAGGACCTGCGCCGCAAGGCCTGCCGCGACCTCGGCGCCATGAACTTCGACGGCTTCGGGATCGGCGGGGCGCTGGAGAAAGAGAACCTCGGCACGATCGTGCGCTGGTGCAACGAGGAGCTGCCGGAGAACAAGCCGCGGCATCTGCTGGGCATCTCCGAACCGGACGACATCTTCACGGCCATCGAAAACGGCGCGGACACCTTCGACTGCGTCTCCCCAACCCGGGTGGCCCGCAACTCCGCGTTCTACCACCCCACCGGCCGGTACAACCTCTCCGGCGCGAAGTACAAACGCGACTTCGGCCCGCTGCAGGAAGGCTGCGACTGCTACGCCTGCCTGAACTATTCGCGGGCCTACATCCACCACCTGTTCAAGGCCAAGGAGATGGTCTCGGCCACCCTGATCTCGATCCACAACGAACGCTTCGTGGTGAAGATGGTCGACGACGCCCGGCTCGCCATCGAGGCCGGCAACTTCTTCGAGTTCAAGGCCGAGACTCTGGCGAACTACTACTCCTAGCAGCGTCCGGGCGTCCCCGGCGTCGGCGTCGGCGTCGGGAGCACCGGCGTCGAGGTCGCCGGGGCGTCCCCGGCGTCGAGGTCGCCGGAACCGGCCAGATCGCCGGAAGTTTCCGGCGACCCCGCAGCGTTCCGGCGACTCGGCGCAGACCCCGGGCGCCGGGCCCTCGGGCAACTCGGCCGTCAGGTGGTGGGGTGCAGCGACGCCGCGAGTGCCGAATCGGCGTCGCGCAGGATCTTGGCCGCCACCTGGAGGCCCTCGATCCGGCCCAGGGAGACGTCCTCGTGCTCGATATTGACCAGCATGTCCGGGTCCACCTCGTACAGGGCGCGCAGGAACTCCGTCCAGTATGCCGTGTCGTGCCCGCGGCCCAGGGCAACGAAATCCCAGGCGGAGTCCTTGGGCCATTCGTTGGCCCACTCGTCGCCGCCGAGGTTGGTGCGGTTTTCGTCCGGGGAGAGCCGCCGGAAGCTGTTGTCGAGGACACCGTAGAGCGCTGCGTTGGCGGCATTGATGCGGACGTCCTTCGCCGCCGCCTGGAAGACCAGTGGGCCGAGTTCGCGGACCACCGCGACCGGATCCATCTGCTGCCAGAACAGGTGCGAGGCGTCCAGCTCGACGCCGACGTGGGTCGCGCCGGTGAGCTCGATGAGCTTGCGGACATCGGCGGTGTTGAACACGATGTTCTGCGGGTGCAGCTCGAGGGCCACCTTCACGCCATGGTCGGCGGCCAGGCGGTCGGTTTCCTTCCAGAAGTCGGCCGCGATGCCCCACTGGTAGTCGAGCACGTCCAGGGCCGCCGAGTTCCAGGCGTTGACCACCCAGTTGACTGTTGTGGCCCCGGGTTCGCCGCCGGGCAGACCGGACATGGTCACCACACGGTCCTGCCCCAGCCGCTGCGCCAGCCGGATGGAGCGGCGGATGTCCTCGGCATGCTTCCCGCCGATCTCACGCTTGGGGTGCAGTGGGTTGCCGTTGCAGTTCAGGCCGGCAATCGAGACGCCGGTGCCCTCGAAAATCGCGAGGTAGTCATCGCGGGCCGCATCGCTTTCCAGAATCTGGTCCATGGTGGGGACGTGGACGGCCGGCAGGAACCCGCCCGTGTTGATTTCGATGCCGGTCAGTCCCAGGTTGGCGATGACCCTGAGCGCCTCGGGAAGGGACCTGTCGTGCAGGACTGCGTTGTAGACGCCGAGTTTCATAGCGTGATTTTCTTTCCGTTGTTGAGGGCGGATTCGGTGACCGCGCCGAGCAGTTCCATGTTGCGCACGCCCTCGTCGAACGTGGCGCAGCGGGGCAGGGAGTCCGCCTCGCTGAGCCCGGCGACCTCTTCGAGGAAGGCCCGGGCCTGGTAGCCGAAAGCGTCGTTCTGGCCGAAGCCGACGCTGGGCGCGTCCATGGCCAGCCCGCCCGCGATGTAGGGGTGTCCAGGGCCGAGGATCACCTGGCGGTAGCCGTTCTCGTTGGCCGGCCCGTCGTTAAGGAACAACTCGATCTCCGCGGGGCGGCGCTGGTCGAACCGGGCGGCGCCGTTCTCACAAAAGACCTCGAAGATGAGGCTGTTGGCGTGCCCTGCGGCGACCCGGGAGACCTCGAAGCCGCCGGCACCGCTCTCGAATTCGGCGGAAAACACCGCGTAGTCGTCGTTCTCGACCGGCTCGAACGCGTCGCTGACCGCGGCGTGGTCGTGGCCCATGACGGCGCCCAGCGGCAGCGGGCGCTTGTCGATCACGGTGCTGAGGCGTCCGCCGCTGATGGACTTGATGTCGCCGCAGAGGAACTCAGCGACGTACGTCAGGTGGCTGCCGACGTCGGCCAGGGCGCCCGAACCCGGGCCGCCTTTGTAGCGCCAGCTCATGGGCGCCGACGGGCTGAACCCGTAGTCGGTCCAGTAGCGGCCGCTGAAGTGCAGGACGTTGCCCAAAACGCCACTGCGGATGAGGTCCCGGATGTAGGCGATGCCCGGCGTGCGGCGGAAGGTGAATCCGATGCGGGCAATCGAACTGGCGCTGCGGGCCGCCTCGGCCATGGCGCGGGCGTCCTCGATTGAGTCGCTCAGCGGCTTCTCGCACAGCACGTGCTTGCCGGCGGCCAGCAGGCCCTCCACGACTTCGCGGTGGAGGGAGTTCGCGATCACGACGCTCACGACGTCGATGTCATCGGCCTCGGCGATCGCCTGCCACGAGGTGTCATGGCGTTCGTAGCCGAAACGCTTCGCGGCCAGGGAGCCGAACTCGGCGTTGACGTCGCCGATGGAGACCAGCCGGATAGGAGGAAGAACCGGGCTGTAGAGCGCCGACGCCGTGCGGTACGCGGCCGCATGGGCTTTTCCTGCCATTCCGGCGCCGATTACGGCAACTCCCAAACTGTCAGCCATCGATTTCTCCTTTGAAATTCGGCCAGGCCGACGGCCCGACGCTAGAAAATTGGAGCGCTACAAAAACTGGCGCTGAACAAAAGCGTAGCTATGTGCATATGTCCTGTCAATGTTTGACCGGTTATCCTCGGATGAGACGTGAAAGGCCCTGCAGATGTCGTTGAATACCCCCAGAACCCGCCGTCCGACGATCTACGACGTCGCCAAGAGCGCCGGCGTCTCCCCGTCGCTGGTCTCGCTCGTGCTCCAAAACCCGTCAAAGGTCAGCGAGAAGCGTCGTGAGGCCGTCCGGGCGGCCATCTCGGAGCTCGGTTACCGACCCAGCCGGGCGGCGACCACGCTCGCCAGCAGCCAGACGAAAAGCATCGGGCTGGTCATTGACGACTTCCGGAACCCCTGGTTCGTGGACCTCCTGCGCGGCATGGAATCGGTATTCTCCCCCCGCGGTTACCAGGTCACCCTCGCGGATTCCCGCCCGGGCGAGAACCGCATCACGGAGGCCGTGGACGGCCTGCTGGCCATGCACGTGGAGGGACTCGTCATCGCCGCCGAGCCAAGCGAGTCCATGATGGCCGGCACTTGGGTTCCCGCCGTCGTCGCCGGTTGGCGGAACGGCGTTCCCGCCGGCGCCGGGCTCATCACCAACGACGACGACGGCGGCGGCCGCATGGCGGCGGAGCACCTGATCGGGCTCGGCCACACGCGCATCGGACATCTCTCGGGCTCCGGCGGCGCCGCAGCCCACCGGCGGGAGGGCTTCCGCCGCCGCATCCTGGAGGCTGGCGTCGAGGCCCGGATCGCCGGCGAATCCCGCGGCACCTCTGAGGAGGACGGCTATGCGGCCGCCTGCTGGGTACTTGACCACCACCCCGACACGACCGCCCTGTTCGCCGCCAATGACACCATGGCCCTGGGCGCCTTCGCCGCAGCCAAGGCCCGGGGCCTGTCCGTCCCGGAAGAGCTCTCTGTGATTGGCTACGACAACTCCCCGCTGGCCAAGTCGCGGTACCTGGACATGACCTCGGTGGACAACCGGAGCGACATTGTCGGGTCCGGCGTCGCAAACGCCCTGTTGGCACGGATCCAGGACCCCACCCTTGAGCCTGAGCGCCAGCTGATCGAGCCGGACCTCATCATCCGCGGCACCACGGCCCGCGTTCCCGGCTGACGTCCCGCCCGCCCGCCCGCCGTCGCCGCCGCCCGCCTGCCTGCCCGCCTCCCTGCCTGCCTGCCTGCCTGCCCGCCGTCGCCGCCGCCCGCCTGCCCGCCGTCGCCGCCGAATTCGCGGGAAACCACCGACTTCGCCGTAAATTTGCGGCGCCTCCGCCACGTTCCGGCGAAGTGGGCGGCGTCCAATGCCGCCGTCCCCCACAGAAGCCAAGGTGCGGCGCCGTCGTGTTTTCCACATAGCGACGGCGGGGACTCCCGCCTGCTCCTTTAGCGGCCGAAGCTGGTCGCATGACGCACAACCCCGTGCTGGAGCTGCCGCCGACCGGTAACCTCTGGCGCACCGAACAGCTCCTGGATCTCGGCTACAGCTCGCGCACCATCCGCTCGCTCCTCGATTCAGGCACCCTCGTCCGGCTCCGGCACGGCTGCTACATCCGCGCCAGCCTCTGGAATGCCCAGTCGCCTACTGTCCGGAGCCGGCAGCTCATTTATGCGCATGCCCACGGAACGCGTACGACGTCGACAGGCACCTTCCATTACAGCCACACGTCCGCAGCGCGCCTCCGCCTCCTCCACCTGTGGGACGTGGATGACGTGATCCATGTCCTCCAGAAGGTACGGCCCTCGAACGAGCGTCACGGCAGAGACGTCCGCTGCCACACGCGCCCCTTCGCCGACCATGACGTCGCCGTGGTGAACGGCCTCCGGACCACTTCCCTGGAGCGCACGACGGCCGACTGCGCCATGCTGCTGCCCTACAGGCAGGCGTTGATCCTCACCGACCACGCGCTTCGACTCGGCGCGGACCCGGGCGCCCTGCAGGCCATGGCACATGATCTGGACGGCCGCCGGGGCATTCGGACTTTCCGCCGCGTCCTGGCCGCAGCCGATCCGCGCTCCGAATCTCCCGGTGAGACCCTGACCCGCGACCTCATCCTGCGGCTGCGGATCCGACCGCCTGAGCCGCAGTTGGAAGTGTCGAGCCGCGCCGGGCGCCATCGCCTGGACTTTGCATGGAAGGAGGAAAAGGTCGCCCTCGAGTTCGATGGCAAAATCAAGTACTTCGACTACAGCCCGACGGCCGAAGTGCTCTTCGAGGAACGGCGCCGGGAGAAGGCCTTGGTTGAAGAGGGCTGGCGGTTCGTCCGTGTGGAGTGGAAGGACCTCTTTCACGAGCAGGAATTCAAGCACCGCCTGCTTCGTGCGCTGGCCGGCCGCCGGTACCCCTGAGCGTCGGCTGCGTTGCGGCCGGCACCCCACACCCCCGCCCCCGCGTCGAATTCGCCGGTAGCCCGCCACGTCGTCGGAAAAGTATGGCGACACCGAGGGTTTCCGGCGAATTGGGCGGCTGCTGGCTCCGAACCGGCTGGCTCCGAACTGTACGGCGGATGGCGGCAGCCGGCAGCCAGCAGCCGGAGGAGGATGAGTCCTAGGCGCCGTAGCTCGGTTCGCGCTTCTTGACCCAGCCGATGGCGAGCGAGGTCAGCGGGACGAAGGCGAACTCCACGAGGGTCTTGTAGAGGAAGCCCACGAGGACGTAGTTCACGAACATCGCGGCGTCGGTAATTCCGATCACGGATGCGGCGATGCTACAGAAAATCAGGGTGTCCACGAACTCACCCGCCACGGAGGAGCCCATGATGCGCGCCCACAGGGGCCTTTCCCCGGTCCGAGCCTTCATCCTCACCAGGATCCAGGAGTTGATGGTCTGGCCGGCGAGGAAGGCCAGCAGCGATGCCAGCACAATCTGCGGGACCGGTCCCAGTGCGCCTTCCAGGGCTGCCTGCTTCGAGGAACCGTATTCGTCGTCGAACCCAGGGAGGGCGATGATGACCCAGTAGCAGAGTGACGCGAAGACGGAGAGCGCAAAGCTGGTGATGATGGCCTTGCGCGCCACTTTGAAGCCGTAGACCTCGCTGATGACATCGCCCAGGATGTACGCCAGCGGGAAGAGGAAGAAACCGCCGTCGGTGATGACGGGGCCGATCGCCACGCCCTTGGATGCCCCGATGTTGGACAGGATCAGCACCACGGCCATGACAGCGAGCATGATGCCGAAGTGTGGGGAGCCGATCGAGGCGAATCTTGGCGCGGCCGGCGCCGGGAAGGTCTTGGCGGAAGTCATGGGCGTTCCATTCGTAGTGGTTCGCTCGGCGGCCCGCACCCGCAAGGGGGAACACGCTGGGCGGCCGGCTGTATTAGCACTGGACGGCCCCGGGTGACACATGCCGCCGGAACCGCCTCCATTCTCGCACCCGACGGTGCGGGCACGGCGGTCTGGCGGCAGGACGCGGGTTCGCCGGACACGCGCCGGGTCGCCGTAAACAAACGGCGACCCGGCGCGTTTCCGGCGAATTCGAGGACGAGCCCCCGACAGCGGCGAGGCCTCGGCCCTACCGGCGCGAGGCGTCGATGAGGTCCTTGTCCTCGTCCCTGCCGCCGTCGCCAGGACGAGCAGCCGCGCCGTCGCCCGGACCAGCAGCCGCGCCGTCGTCCGGCTCAGCAGCCGCCCAGGCGTGGCCCTGCTCGTGATCCAGGTGCGTGGACTTCTTGTTTTTCAGGGCGAAGATGTAGACCAGCAGGGAGATGCCGATGGCCACGGTGACGTAGGTGAAGAACAGCTCTTCCTGCCCGGCCTTCTGCAGAGCAGCGCCGATGAGCGGGACGGTGCCGCCGAAGAGCGAGTTGGCGATCGCGTAGCCCAGGCCCACCCCGAGGGCACGGATGGATGCAGGGAAGAGCTCGGCCTTCACCAGGGCGTTGATGGAGGTGTAGCCGCCCACGATCAGCAGGCCGCCCATCATCAGGAGGAACGCGGTGACCGGATCCTTGGTCCCGGCGAGCGCGGACAGGAGCGGCCAGGTGAACAGGACGCCGGTGATGCCGAACCACAGCAGCAGTGGTTTGCGGCCGACTTTGTCCGAGATGATGCCGTAGACCGGCTGGAGCAGCATGAAGATGAACAGTGCCCAGAAGTTGATGACCGACGTGTCGGTCTTGGCGATGCCGGAGGTATCGTTCATGAACTTCAGGATGAAGTTGGTGTACGTGTAGAACGCCACTGTGCCGCCAAGGGTGATTCCGATGCAGATCATGAGCGGTTTCCAGTAGCTGGTGAACAGCAGCCTCATGGTCCCCGGCTGCGCCTGGCCTCCCACGGCAGGGGCCCTTGCGGCCTCGAGCTGTTCGGCCGAGACGGTTTCCTCCATGGAGCGCCGCAGCCACAGGACCACCAAGGCTGCCACGCCGCCCACCGCGAACGGGATGCGCCAGCCCCACTCGGTCAGCTCGGCCTTGGGCATGGCGTTCTGCAGGACCACGAGGACCAGCAGGGCCAGCATCTGCCCGCCGATCAGGGTGACGTACTGGAAGCTGGAGAAGAAGCCGCGGCGTTTGGAGGTGGCAGCCTCGGACATGTATGTGGCGCTGGTGCCGTACTCACCGCCCACGGAGAAGCCCTGGATCACGCGGATGAGGACCAGCAGGATCAGGGCCCACAGGCCGATCACGTCCTGGGTTGGCAGCACCGCGATCGCGAAAGAGCCCGCGGACATCATGGTGACGCTCAGCGTCAGCGCGGCTTTGCGGCCCTTGCGGTCGGCGTACCGGCCGAAGAACCAGGCACCGATCGGGCGCATCAGGAACGACGTCGAGAAGACGGCCATCGCCTCGAGGCCGGCCTGGAGCTCGTCCTTGGAGTTGAAGAAGTGCGCTTGGAAGTAGGCCGCGAACACTGTGTAGACGTAGAGGTCGTACCACTCAACAAGGTTGCCGGCCGAGCCTTTGAGAATGTTGCCGACGGCTTTCCGGGTCTGGGCCGCCTCGGTCAGTTGGGTGCTCATCAATGAACCTTCCTGGATCCGGCGCCGCCTGTAAGCAACACCGTCCGCCACCCTAGTCCGCGTGATCCGGAACACCCGGGTTTTGTTCATACTGTTCACGGAATGCTTGTTCATCAGCACAATGCGGGTGGTTTTGGCGGGATGGCGGGATGGCAGGATGGGACCATGACTTCTACCGCATTCGATTCCGCCGTCTTGACTGCTTCCGACACAGTTCCCGAGCCCGCCTCCGATGCCGCCTCCTCCCCCGCCGTCGCGCTGACCATCGCAGGCTCCGAAGCGACCGGCGGCGCCGGCGCGCAGGCTGACCTGAAGACGTTCCAGGAACTCGGCGTGTTCGGGATCGCGAACCTGACCTGCATTGTGTCCTTCGACCCCAAGGACAACTGGAACCACCGCTTTGTCCCGGTGGACCAGCAGGTCATCGCGGACCAGCTGGAAGCGACGACGGCGGCTTACGGTGCCGCGTCCGGCGCACCGGCCGTGCTGGACACTGTCAAGATCGGCATGCTGGGCAGCCCGGCGACGATTTCGACCGTGGCCGCGGCGCTGGCCGGCGGGCAGTTCTCCAACGTGGTGCTGGATCCGGTGCTGATCTGCAAGGGCCAGGAGCCGGGCCACGCCTTGGACACCGACCAGGCGCTCAAGTCCCACATCCTGCCGCTGGCCACCTTCGTCACGCCCAACCACTTCGAGGCCGAGTCGCTCTCCGGGCTGGAGATCACCGACGTCGAGTCCCTCAAGGCCGCCGCGGTCCGCATCCACGAGCTCAGCGGCGCCGCGGTGCTCGCCAAGGGCGGCGTGCGGCTCGAAGGCCCCGACGCCGTCGACGTCTACTACGACGGCGAAACCCTGGAAGTCCTGTCCGCCCCGAAGGTGGGCGACGTGGCGGTGTCGGGCGCCGGGTGCTCATTGGCCGCGGCGGTGACGGCCGAGCTCGCCAAGGGTGCGACGCCGTTGGCCGCCGCCCGGACGGCGAAGGCGTTTGTGACCGCCGGTATCCGGAACCGCGTGGCCTCGGGCGCCCCGTTCGATGCCTTGTGGCAGGGCGGCCCGCGCTAACTCGTAGCTGGGATCGCTGGAGGGAACGGCAATGGCACAGCACTTTGAGTCAGTGGAGGAATACATCGCCTCGTTTCCTGCTGACGTGCAGGAGGCGATGCAGGAGATCCGGCGGCACTGCCATGCCGCGGTACCCGGATCAGGGGAGACGATCAGTTACGGCATCCCGACGATCACGCTCGGGGGCAAATGCGTCGTATATTTCGCGGCCTGGGCACACCACATCTCCGTCTACCCCATGCCCGACGGCGACGAATCGCTGGCCACGGAACTCGCCCCCTACTGTGCAGCGAAGGGCACCCTGAAGTTCCCGTTGCGGAAGCCTGTCCCGTACGAGCTGATTGGAAAAGTGGCGGGGGCCCTGGCCCAAGAGCGCCGGAGCGGGACGCCCTAAGCCGCCGATTTCGCCGGAGTCCCTCCAATTCGCCGGATGTTTGCGGCGAATTGGAGAGCTTCCGGCGACGTGGGTCCCGGGAGGCCGGCCGTCAGTGTGGGTCCGGGTGGGCCGCCTTTCAGCGTGGGTCCCGGGAGGCCGCCCGTCAGCGCGGGTCCGCGACCTTCCCCATGAAGATCGGGAGCCCGGTTTCGGTGTGCACGATCTGGTAGAGGAACGGCCGGTCGAAGTCGATGGTCTGGTCCGGCTCCGGCGGCACCCCGGTCACGGCACCGTCAATCTGCGTCACGGCCGCGGCCACCGTTCCCTTCTCGGCAACGGTGATGCTGGCGGCCTGGGCGGCCTGAGTGATGATGAGCCCGCTCTGGATGGCGTCGAAGTCTTCGGCGGTGGCCAGGGTCCTGACGAGCCCCAGCGACGAGAGTACTCTCCGCAGGTCGAAGCTGCTCGTGTGGTCCCACTTGGGCAGGGAGATCAGGGCGGAGACCTCCGGGGCCGTGTCCAGGGCCCCCGCAATCTCGGCCAGTTGGGCGGCTGTCAGGGTCTCCGGCCCTTCGCCGGACGCGGGCAGCACCAGCCGCATGGCAAAACCTTCTGCGTAGGGCAGCTCGACCGCCCGCCAGCCGGGGCCCTCCGCATAGGCCAGCTGCAGCATCTGGTGCATCATTGGCACGCTGATTTCCTCGCCATCTGGCGTGGAGAAGGGCTCGCCCGAGGTGTTGTTCGGGTCGAAGGGCGACTCCCACGCCGCGGCGAAGTACAGGGCGTTGAGGAGGCTGAACGTGTTGTCGCGATCGTACTCCGCGGGTGCCTTCTTGATCCGGCCGCCCGTGTTCCGGTCCACCCAGGCATCCAGGGCCGGCCTCGTGGCGGCCTCATCCCGGAAATCCACGGGGTAGACCCCGGTGCCGTAGTGCCGGGCAAGGGTTGCCAGGTAGTTCTTCCCGGTTGGTACGTCCTTGTCCACAAACAGACCGTTAGCCGCATGCAGGACCGGTTTCCGGGGCGGATCCTTTTCGTCGACCGAGCCGGGATCACCGTCGTACGCCGCCAGGGACTCGAGCAGGGCGTTCATCGCCTCATCCCGGTTGCGGTCCGGGAGCCCCAGCACCTGGTCCATTTCGACGGCGGTCTCCCCAGATGCCCCTGCCCGCAGCATCGCGAGCGCGATCAGCAGACCGCCGGGGGATGACACCACGTTCCCTTCGGCCCCTTCACCGCCGTCGGCCAGCAGCGCGGCTCCCAGCGTCAGGGCGGAGGCCCGGAATGCCTGAAGCTCGGCAGCGTACGCGGCACGGTCCACCGGAACCCATTCGACGCCGTCGGCCTTCACAAGCCCTGGTACCGGGGGCGCACAAGCCGTGAGCACCGCGATGGTTCCGGCCGCCACAATTTTCGCCATGCGGTGATCTTTCATGGCCACCCCCTTCGCCTCGATTGGTGCCCAGTTCGCCGGAATGTCTCCAGTTCGCCGGAAATGTTCGGCGAACCGGGCAGCTTCCGGCGAACTCGCCGGGTTTCAGCGCCGGGCCCCTAGCGCCGCGGGACGTTCCGCAGGTTGCTCCGTGCCATGCTGACGGCCTCGCCGGCGCCCCGGTTCAGGACCACTTTGGACATGGCCGTGGCGAAGCCCAGGACCTGCGCGCCCTTGATCTTCGGCGGGAGGGACAGCGCCTTGGGGTCCGTGATGAGCTCCACCAGCGACGGGCCGGGGTGGGCGAAGGCTTCCCGGTACGCGGCCTCGATGCGGGACGGATCCGTGACGCGCTCGGCGTGGAAGCCCAGGGCCCGCGCAACGTCCGCGTAGTTGGCGTCCGGGACGTCGACGCCGAAGTCCGGGAGCCCGTCCACCAGCATTTCGAGTTTCACCATGCCCAGGGTGGAGTTGTTGAAGACCACCACGTTCACGGGCAGCCGGTGCGCCGCGACCGTGATGAGCTCGCCCAGCAGCATCGACAGGCCGCCGTCGCCGGAGACCGAAACCACCTGCCGGCCGGGGTAGGCCAGCTGGGCGCCGATCGCGTGTGGCAGCGCATTGGCCATGGACCCGTGCAGGTACGAGCCGATCAGCCGGCGGGTGCCCAGCGGGTTGATGTACCGGGCGGTCCAGACATTGCACATGCCGGTGTCCGCCGTGAAAATCGCGTCCCTCGCCGCCACCTGGTCCAGCAGCGAGGCCGCATATTCCGGGTGGATCGGCTGTTTCGTCCCGACGTTGCGGGTGTACGCCCCCACGGCCTTGTTCATGAGCCGGTCGTGCTTCTTCAGCATCGCATCCAGGAAACGGCGGCTCTTCTTGGCCGTGACCAAGGGCATGAGGGCGGCAAGGGTGGGGAGGACGTCGCCGTGCACTGCAATGTCGACGTCGGTCCGCCGCCCCAGTTTGTGCGCGGCCCGGTCCACCTGCGCCGTCCGGGTTCCGGGGAGGAACTGGTCGTACGGGAAGTCCGTACCCAGCAGGATCAGCAGGTCCGCGTCCTCGATGCCCTCGGCCGCGGCGCCGTAACCCAGCAGCCCGGTCATGCCGATGTCATAGGCGTTGTCGTACTGCATGAAGTCCTTGCCGCGGAGGCTGTGGCCGATCGGCGCCGCGATCAGCCCGGCGAGCGCAATCACCTCGTCGTGCGCGCCCTCGACGCCGGCACCGGCAAAGATGGCCACCTTGCCGGCGGCGTTGATGGCGTCGGCCAGTTCCTGCACACTCGCGGGATCCGGCACCAGCGTCGCCGGCCGGAAGGTCGCCGGGGCCGGCGTCTCGGCCGTCGCCTCCAGGCCTGCGATGTCACCGGGTAGGGTCACGACGGCGACGCCCCTGAGGCCGACGGCGTGCTGGATGGCGCTGTGCATGACGCGGGGCGCCTGCTCCGCGGTGCTGATCAGCTCGGAGTAGACCGAGCACTCGTTGAAGAGCCGGTCGGGGTGGGTTTCCTGGAAGAAACTGCTGCCGATCTGCTTGCTGGGGATGTGCGAGGCGATGGCCAGCACCGGCGCCCCGGAACGGTTGGCGTCGTACAGGCCGTTGATCAGGTGCAGGTTGCCGGGCCCGCAGGAGCCGGCGCACACCGCGAGCCGGCCGGTCAGCTGGGCTTCCGCCGCCGCGGCGAAGGCGGCAGCCTCCTCATGCCGGACATGGATCCAGTCAATACCGCCTTGTTGCGAGCCGCCGGTCTTGCGGACGGCGTCGACGATCGGGTTGAGGCTGTCCCCCACAATCCCGTAGATCCGCTGCACGCCGGCAGCCTGGAGTTGTTCGATGAGCTGGGTGGCAAGTTCCTTGGCCATGGGCGCACGCTCCCGCGAGATGGATCGATGAGCTGACACAGGCCAATATAGTCCGCGCTCCTGTCAGCCACATCCAGGGAACGCCGCCTCGCCGGATCTGAGGGAGCGTCCCGCCAGAAACCGCAGGACCTGAGGGAGCGTCCGGGGAAAACATGCAGAAGCTGAGGGAGGGTCAGTTCCCCGAGTGCGCCTGCAGGAAGGAGTAGACCTCGGTCTCGTCCACGCCCGGGAAGGCGCCCGGCGGCATGGCGGCCAGCAGGTGGGAGTGGGCCCGGGCAGAAGGCCAGGCGTTCCCGGCCCATTCGGCGGTCAGCGACGCCGGCGGGCGGCGGCAGCAGCTTTCGTCCGGGCAGGTGGACTTGGACCGCTCCGTCGTGTCCCGGCCGCGGAACCACTTCACGTGCGCATACGGGACACCCACGGAGAGCGAGAACTCCCCGTTCGCGGAGCGTTCCGTCCGGGCCGTGCACCAATATGTCCCGGCCGGGGTGTCGGTGTACTGGTTGTAGGCGCTGAATTTGTCCGCGACGTCGAACACCACCCGGGACGTCCAGTTCCGGCACGAGAACTGGCCCTCGATCGCGCCGGTGTGGTCCTGCGGGAACGTCACGCCGTCGTTTTCGTAGGCCTTGTAGATGATGCCGCTCTTGTGGGTCTTCTGGAAGTGCGTGCGGATGCCCAGATGCTGCGTGGCGAGGTTGGTGAAGCGGTGGGCGGCGGTCTCATAGGACACGGCAAAGGCGTCCCGGATGTCCTCGACCGCGATTTCCTTGGCCTGCTTGGCCTCCTGCAGGAATGCCACGGTGGCCTGCTCGGGCAGCATCAGTGCCGCGGCGAAGTAGTTTGTGGCCACCCGCTGCATCAGGAAGTCCCCGTAGTTGTTGGGGGTCTGGTGGCCCAGGACGTAGTGGCCCAGCGCCTGCAGCAGCACCGAACGGGGGTCGTGGTCGCTGCGTGCGTTCTGCGTGAGATAAATTCGGCGGTTTTTAAGATCCGTCACCGAACGCGTGGAATGGGGGAGGTCACCCACATGGTGGAGGCTGAATCCGAGGTGTCCGGCAATGTCCGAGATGACGTGATGTGACAGCGGACCGCTCGTGTGGCCCACCGAGGCCAGGACCTTCTGCGCTTCAGCCTCATACTCGGGGAAATAGTTGTTCCGCTCACGCATCATCGCCCGCAGTTCACCGTTCGCGCGGCGGGCCTCCTCCGGCGTCGCCACCTGCTCGTTGAGCCGGCGTTCGAGCTCGTGCTGCAGCCCCACCATCGACTCCAGCACATCCATCGGAAGCCGTGAGCTGATGCGGATTTTCGGCAGGTTCAGGGACTCGTAGATGGGGCTGCGCTGGTATCTTTCCAGCTCGATTTCCAGCGCCGCGCGGCGGTTGGGCGGCTCCGCACCGAGCAGTTCGTCGATGCTCACCCCGAGCGCGGCCGCCAGTTGCTGGAGCAGGCCCAGCTTGGGTTCGCGTTTGCCGTTTTCGATCAGGCTCAGCTGGCTCGGGGCGGTCCCGACGGCGGCGCTCAGGTCATCGAGCGTGAGACCTGCAGCCTTGCGCAGATGGCGGACGCGGCGGCCCATGCTGATGACGTCCACCTCCGGCGCTGCGGGCGCGGACGGAGAAAGAGCTTGGCGGTTCCAGCTGGTTGAGTGCATTTCTTGAGAATACGCGAAGAAGTGCGTTTCTTTCCATGGTTTTAGTCTAGTAACCCCTTGGAAAGTGCAGAAAAGTAGATCTCACGGAAAGATTCACCATCCGGGAACGACCGGCCAGGCTCTGCAGGGACGCAGACTGGCCGGGCCGGCCCCCACCAAGGAGACAAAGATGACTGCAGCATTTGAGCCCACCCAGCAGACGCCCGAGCAGCAGGCCGCCGCACTGGAGCTCGAGTGGGCCGCCAACCCCCGCTGGGAAGGTGTGACCCGGGACTACAAGGCAACGGATGTCATCCGCCTTCGCGGCCGCGTCTCCGAAGAACACACCCTCGCCCGCCGCGGCTCCGAAAAGCTGTGGAAGCAGCTCACCGAAGAGCACAAGACCGGCGGCTACACCAACGCCCTGGGCGCGCTGACCGGCAACCAGGCCGTGCAGCAGGTCAAGGCCGGCCTCCGCGCCATCTACCTCTCCGGCTGGCAGGTCGCCGCGGACGCCAACAACTCCGGCCACACCTACCCGGACCAGTCGCTCTACCCGGCCAACTCCGTCCCCACGGTGGTCCGCCGCATCAACAACGCCCTGCTCCGCGCGGACCAGATCGAGTTCTCCGAAGGCATCCAGACGGTCGAGGACTGGATGGTCCCGATCGTGGCCGACGCCGAGGCAGGCTTCGGCGGCCCGCTGAACGCCTACGAGCTCATGAAGTCCATGATCCAGGCCGGCGCCGCGGGCGTGCACTGGGAAGACCAGCTCGCCTCGGAAAAGAAGTGCGGCCACCTCGGCGGCAAGGTCCTGATCCCCACCCAGCAGCACGTCCGGACGCTGAACGCGGCCCGGCTCGCCGCCGACGTCGCCGGTACCCCGTCGGTCATCATCGCCCGCACCGACGCCGAGGCGGCAACCCTGATCACCTCCGACGTCGACGAGCGTGACCAGGAATTCATCCTTCGCGAAGGCGGCCAGCCGGTCCGCACCCCGGAGGGCTTCTACAAGGTCCGCAACGGGATCGAACCCTGCATCGCCCGCGCCAAGGCCTACGCCCCGTACTCCGACCTCATCTGGATGGAGACGGGCACCCCGGACCTGGAACTGGCCCGCAAATTCGCCGAATCCGTCAAGGCCGAGTTCCCGGACCAGATGCTCTCCTACAACTGCTCGCCCTCGTTCAACTGGCGCAAGCACCTCGATGACGCCACGATCGCGAAGTTCCAGCGCGAACTCGGCGCCATGGGCTTCACCTTCCAGTTCATCACCCTGGCCGGCTTCCACGCCCTGAACTACTCGATGTTCGACCTCGCCCACGGCTACGCCCGGGAAGGCATGAGCGCGTACGTCGAGCTGCAGGAGAAGGAATTCGCCTCCGAGTCCCGCGGCTACACCGCCACCAAGCACCAGCGCGAAGTCGGCACCGGCTACTTCGACGACATCGCCACCGCGCTCAACCCGAACGCATCCACTTTGGCCCTGGTGGGATCCACCGAAGAAGGCCAGTTCCACTAATACTCACGACGGCGGTCCTCGCCGCCGGCCTTCGGTCCGGCATTGCTCCGCCTGCTATTCCCGGTGTCCGGGCCCGACCTCGCTGAGCGAGGACAGGCCCGGACACAGGGCCCCTTTTACGCAGGCTTCGCAATACCGGCACCTTTGGCCTCGGGGGCACCGCGCCTGACGCACGGGCCGCCGTCGAACTTGCTTCTTCTCTAAGGAGATTTGAAATGAACAGCTTCACTGACAACTTCACTATCAACGGGATCACGTTGACCGCGCAGCCGATTTGCCGGCAGAGCGAGGTCCTCACGCCGGACGCGCTGGCGTTTGTTGCCAAGCTGCACAAGGCCACGGCAGGGCGCCGTCGGGAGCTGCTGCAGGCACGGCAGGAACGCCGCCAGCAGATCTCCAAGGGCCAGGACCCGCGGTTCCTGCGCGAGACAGAGTCCGTCCGCAACGACCCGAACTGGCGCGTCGCTCCCCCGGCCCCGGGCCTGGAGGACCGCCGCGTGGAAATCACCGGGCCGGTCGATAAGAAGATGACCATCAACGCGCTGAACTCCGGCGCCAAGGTGTGGCTCGCGGACATGGAGGACTCCTCCACCCCCTCCTGGCGCAACGTGATCCAGGGCCAGCTGAACCTGACGGACGCGCTGGAGCGCAGGATCGACTTCACCTCACCGGAGGGCAAGGAGTACAAGCTGCGCCCGGCCGGGGAACTGCCCACCATCGTGGTCCGCCCCCGGGGCTGGCACCTGCCGGAAAAGCACATGCTCATCGATGGCACGCCTATCGCCGGCGGGATCGTGGACTTCGGCCTGTACTTCTTCCACAACGCCCGCCGCCTGATCGCCCAGGGCAAAGGCCCGTACTTCTACCTGCCGAAGATCGAGAGCCACCTCGAGGCCCGGCTGTGGAACGACATCTTCATCCTGGCGCAGGACCTGCTAGGCATCCCGCAGGGCACCATCCGCGCCACCGTGCTGATCGAGACCATCACCGCGGCGTTCGAAATGGAGGAGATCCTCTACGAACTCCGGGACCACGCCGCGGGCCTGAACGCCGGCCGCTGGGACTACATCTTCTCCCTGATCAAGAACTTCCGCACCCGGGGACCGCGCTTCGTGCTCCCGGACCGCGGCCAGGTCACCATGACCCAGCCGTTCATGCGCGCCTACACCGAACAGCTGGTCAGGGCCTGCCACAAACGCGGCGCCATGGCGATCGGCGGCATGGCCGCGGCTGTCCCCAACCGCAAGGACCAGGATGCCAACGCGATCGCCTTCGAAAAGGTCCGCGCGGACAAGACCCGTGAGGCGAACGACGGCTTCGACGGCTCCTGGGTGGCACACCCCGACCTGGTGCCGGTCTGCCGCGAGGTGTTCGACGCCGTCCTCGGCGAGCGTCCGAACCAGCTCGAGCGCCTCCGCGAGGACGTCACCGCGGACGACCGTGCCCTCCTGGACATCTCCACGACCACCGGAACCATCACAGAACAGGGCATCCGGAACAACATCGAAGTGGGGATCCGCTACATCGAGTCGTGGCTGCGCGGCAACGGCGCGGTGGCCATCCACAACCTGATGGAGGACGCCGCCACCGCGGAAATCTCCCGCTCGCAGTTGTGGCAGTGGATCTTCGCCCGGGCCATCACTGACCACGGCGACGTGGTCACCCGGGAGTGGGTGGAGGACATGCTGGACGAGGAATTCGCCAAGCTGGAGCGCTTCGAAGGAGACCGTTTCGCCGACGCGCGGGACATCTTCGAAGAAGTCACCCTCAGCAGCGAGTTCCCGGCCTTCCTGACGCTGCCGGCCTACGACCGCTTCCTGCACGAAGCGCGCGACGGCGCCGACGTCGCCAGCGGGGACCCCGCACTGGTTCCGGCCTAGGACTCCGGGTCCCGGGCAACCGCGGCCCGCACAGATTTCCGTTGGCTGGGCTGCCAGGCCCTTCGCAACAGGCACCCCGAAATCCGGGCGGCAGTCCAGCAACGGAAAATCCCCACGTACTCGACAACGGCGTCGGGACGCAGGTAAGGACCATGTTCCCCGCGGACATGGGCCTTATCCGTCGTCCCGATTGAAATCCCCCGCGCAGAGAATCAGTGCGGCTTCGGCACCCGCCGCAGTGACAGCGAGGTGCCCAGGATGAACGCGGCCACCGAGCACAGGATCATCAGCAGCGGTCCGGTCCAGGCGCCGGTGGTCCCGTGGACATAGCCCAGCAGGGTCGGCGCCACTGCCCCGAAGGAGTATCCCGTCCCCTGGACGACGGCGGACATCCGGGCCGCCGAGGCCTGGTCCCGCGCCAGCCGGATAATGGCCAGGAAGATCAGCGTGATGCCGCCGCCCTGGGCCACACCGCCGAAGGAACACCACAGCCACCACAGCTCCGGTGCGAGCAGCAGGCCCACGGGCACGGTGAGCCACAGCAGCCCAAGGGCGAGGCCTACCGCCGTCGTGCTGGCGAACCGGGCCGCCAGCGGCACGCCCAGTCCGCCCACAATGGCCAGGATCTGGAAGAGCGAGGACCCAGCCCCGGCGGCCGCGGGCGCCATGCCGAGTTCGTCCGAGAGCAGGCTCGGCAGCCAGGCGGTCACTCCGTAGTAGGAGAATGCCTGCCCGGCGAACCCGAAGGTCAGCGCTGCCGTGATCCACCGGGAGGTGAGCTTGCCGGGCCGCCGCGGGTCCGCTGCGGTGACGGCGGCCGGAATGAAGGCCCGCCGGCCAACCGCGATCACCCACACGGCGGCGGCCGCCACCGCGAAGAGGCCACTGGCGGCAATCGCGGGCCGCCAGCCCAGGAGTTCAGCCAGCGGTGCCGACACCATGGAGGTCAGGAAGGAGCCGATATTGAGCGCCGCGGTGTAGGTGCCCATTGCCGCGCCTTGCCGGGCGGGGGTGAAGTCACGGCGGATGATCAGCGGGACCACGATGTTGCCGATCGTGATGGCGACGCCGAGGATCACGGTGCCCAGCATGACCAGCGCACCCCCTCCGGCCGAGCGGACCACGACGCCGAAGAGCACGCCGAGCAGGGTCAGGGTGATGGCGAATTCGGGTCCCAGCTTGCGCCCGGCCAGCGAGGCCAGGGGCGCGGCCAGGGCAAAGCACAGGACCGGGATGCCGGTCAGGAATCCCAATTCCACCGGGGTGAAGCCGAGATCGTCCTCCAGTTGCGCGATCACCGGCGCCACGGCCACCAACGGGCCGCGCATGTTCAGCGCGATGAGACCGATCGCGAGCATGAGGAGCCAGCCGCGCGGCGCCCGGGCCACGCTGCTCATGGGGCGGGCCGTTGCCCGGCGGCCGGGCAGAAATAGGATTTCATCAGTCCCATTGCTATCACGGGCCCCTGCCGTGCCTTCGGAATGTGACGCTTTGCGGGACACTCCTGCCGGGCGCGCCGCTTTCCCGGGCACCCCTAGCCCGTGGCCTGCAGGGTCGCCTCAATGACCGCGGGTGAGAGCACGTGCTGCGTGACCATCTGGCTGGCGCCGAGGATCGCGGCCTGGTCCCCGGCCCGGGACACGCCGATCCGCAGGTGCGTCGTGGCCAGCGGCAGCGAGCGCCGGTAGACCACCTCGCGGACGCCGGCCATCAGATGCTCCCCGGCCTGGCCGAGGCTTCCGCCGATCACAATCACCGAGGGGTTCAGCAGGTTCACCACCGTGGAGAGGACGTCGCCGAGGTCCCTGCCGGCCTGCCGCAGCGCCTGGATGGCCTGCAGGTTCCCCTCGGCGACCAGGCGCAGCACATCGCCGCCGTCGTGCGCCGGCAGGCCCTGCCGCGTCAGCGCCTGAGCGACGGCGGGCCCGGACGCCAGGGCTTCGAGGCACCCGTAGTTCCCGCACCGGCACAGCACGTCATCGCCACGCGGAACCCGGACGTGACCGAGGTCGCCGGCCGTCCCGTTCGCTCCGCGCTGGAGCTGGCCGCTGCTGATGATGCCCGCCCCGATGCCGGTGGCCACCTTGATGAACAGGAAGTTTTCGTCGTCGGGCCAGTGCGCCGTGCGCTCCCCCAGCGCCATGATGTTGACGTCGTTGTCCACCAGGACCGGCACCGGAAGGGACCGCTGGACATGGCGGACGACGTCGAACCCGTCCCAGCCGGGCATGATTGGCGGCTTCACCGGCATGCCGGTGGCGTGTTCCACCGGCCCCGGGAGCCCGATCCCGGCGCCGGCCAGGTCCCCAACGCCCCGGCCGGCCCCGCCGAGCAGCTGCAGCCCTTCCTCGATCACCCGGTCCAGGACAACCACCGGACCGTCGGCGACATCCTGTGCCAACCGGCGCTCCGCGAGCACCGTCCCGCCGAGGTCCGTGACGGCGATGATCACGTGGGTGGCCCCCACATCCACCGCCAGGACGACGCGGGCGGCCGGGTTGAAGGCAAAGCGCGACGGCGGGCGGCCGCCGCTGGAGCTCGCCTCCCCGGCTGGGCCGACGAGCCCGGAGACCATCAGCGCGTCGATGCGGGAAGCGACAGTGGACCGGGCCAGCCCGGTGGTCAGGGCCAGCTCCGCGCGGGTCCGGGCCTTGCCGTCGCGCAGGAGTTGGAAGAGATCTCCGGCGCGGGACAGGCTGCCGCTGGCCTCGGGGGCTGCGGGCTCGGTGCCGGTGGGCGTACTCATGAGTAAGTGATAGCACGAAGACCTTCTGCATGTCACGCTTCACAAAGATTGACACGCAGTTTACAACTTTTGCTTGACGCCCGACAAAAGTGTCTCTAGCTTTGGCTGTGAGCCAGATCACCGGCCCGGGCAGCCTGGCTGCCGACGGACGGTCCCGGGACTACGAAGGGGTATGAACGAACTTGTCGAGCCAAGAACATGCGGCGCCGTCGCCGCTGGGCGTGGGGATCCTGGGTGCCGGACCGGTCACACAGGCGATCCACCTGCCGTCCCTCGCCAGGCTGCGGGACATCCTGGAAGTCCGGCACATCATGGACATCGACCCGGCGGTCGCCGAATCCGTGGCCGCCCGGGTTGGGGCCAGCTTCAGTACCAGCACGGAAGAGCTCCTGGCGGATCCCGCGGTCCAGATCGTCGCGATCTGCAGCCCGCACCAGTTCCACGCCGTCCAGGTGATCGCCGCCTGCCGCGCCGGCAAGAAGGCCGTCCTGTGTGAAAAGCCCTTCGCCATGAACGGCGGGGAGGCCGCGGCCATCGCCGCCGTGTCCGCCGAAACGGGAGTGCCGATCGTCGTCGGTGCCATGCACACCTTTGATCCGGGCTGGCTGGCGGCCGAAGCCGCGTGGAGCGGCCTGCCGGAGCAGGTCCACACGGTCCGGTCCTCGATCGTCCTGCCGCCCAACCCCCGCTTCGAGGACTTCGCGACCGAGATCGTGGGCCGCGCCCCGGCGGCGCCCTCCGCCACTGGCAAGGCCTCCGGTCCTGAGTCCGCCGCTGTGAAAGCCATGCTGACCGGCGGCGTCATGGGCCTGGCCATCCACGACCTCCCCCTGGTCCGCCGGTTCGCCCCGGATTTCCGGGATGTCGAGGTCCTGTACGCCCGGACCGTTCTGCCCTTCGGCTACGTCATCTCACTGCGGGCCGGCGCGGTGACCATCGAACTCCGCGCCGCGATGAACGGCACCTGGGAGCCGTCCTGGACGTTCGAGGCCATCGGCGACGACGCCTCCTTGTCTATCGACTTCACTCCGTCCTACGTCCACGCCGGCTCGGCAACCGCCCGGATCCGGACCGCGGCCAGCACGAAAGTCCTGGGCCCCTTCGGCCACAACGGCTACGAGGGCGAATGGCGCAAGCTCGCGGACATCGCCAACGGCACCGGAACGGCCCCCAGCCCGGAGACGCTGATCCACGATCTGGAATTCGCCCTCGCGATCGCCGACGCCGCCGCCGCTTGCGTCGATGCCGGCGACGCCGCCTTTGAGGCGGCCAGCGCATGAGCACCCCGCTGATGACACCGCCGCTCCTGGTCCAGGCCGGCCCTGACGTCGAACAGGCCGGCACCGTCGGCGCCGTCGTCGCGTCCCTGCCGGTGTCCTTCGCCCCGGCCGACGGCGTTCCCGACGTCGTCGCCCTCACCGGAACCGCCGGCTGGACCGCTGCCGCCACCGAGGCGGTCCGCAGCGGCGTCCGCGGCGTCGTCATCGTTGATCCTGTGGCGGAAGACCCCGCAGCGCTGACCGCGGCAGCGGCCGAAGCGGGCACCGCGGTGGTCCTGGACCAGACATGGGCGGGAAACCCCGCCCTCGCGGAGTCCCAGGCCGCGGTCCGGACCGCCATCGCCACCGCCCTGGCCGACGCCGTGCTGCTGGACTCCGTGGCCAGGGGCGTCCCCGGAACCGACCCGGAGGTGCTGCTCACCCGCCACCTTGGCGCGGTCCTGGCCTGCGGTGTCGAACTGAAAGACCTGCAGGTCATCCAGCGCAACGCCAACGGCTACACCGTGATCGGCAGCCTCCCGGGCGGGGCGCCGGCGGCCCTGCAGGGCATCACCACGTCCTCGCTCCCCGCGACGGCCACAGTTTCGGTCCTGACCTCGACCGGACGGGCGGACATCACCCTCCCGGACGCCTCCGCCGGCTGGCCGGCGAAGGTCCGCTCGGTCACCGCCGCCGGGGCCGCCACGTTCCCCACCATCTACGAATCGGCCCACCGGCACAGCTGGAGGCGGCTCCGCGCCGCGATCGCCGCCGGCGCCCCGGAAACCGATCTGGAACGGTTTGCCGCCGTGACCGAACTCGTCGGACGGCTCCCCGACTCACCGCATTCACCGCAACACCCGCACTAACTGCCCCATCTGCACTGCCAGCCCCATCTGCACTGCCAGCAAGTCCTTCCGCATCAACTCACTGTCGAGAAGACCGTCCGCGACGCCGCGGGCCGGTCATGAAAGGAAATCATCGTGACGATCAAGTCCTCTGTTACCTCCACCGCATTCTCCCGCCGGGGATTCCTGGGCTTTGCCGCAGCCGCGGCCAGCGCACCGCTCCTCGCAGCGTGCGGCGGCGGCTCCGCGTCCCAGTCCGGGGGCGGCAGCGGTGTCATCAAGTTCTGGGACATGCCGTGGGCCACGCCGGCTTACAACGACGCCGCCAAGAAGATCGCAGAGGGCTACGCGCCGGCGTCGGGCAACCTCAAGGCCAGCTACCAGACCATCCAGTGGAACAACTTCTACCAGACGTTCTCCTCGGCCATCGCCTCCAAGACCGGACCGGCAGTGTCCACCGGCGGCGGTTTCCAGGCCTTCCAGTTTGAGCAGCAGGGCCAGATCGCCTACGCGGACAAGGTAGTGGAGGAACTGAAGAAGAACGGCATGTACGACGACTTCCTGCCGGGCGTCCTGGATCCCTTCAAGTCGGACAAGGGCTACGTGGCAGTCCCGTGGCAGCTGGACATGCGCGTGTTCTGGTACCGGAAGTCGCTTTTCGAGAAGGCCGGCGTTGCCCTCCCCACCGACTGGCCGACCCTGCTGGAGGCGGGCAAGGCACTGAAGAAGATCGGCGCCTTCGGCTTCACCACCGGCTCCGGCGCCGGAAACAACTACGGCAACCACTCCATGATCATGATGATGGTGAACAACGGCGGCGGCGTGTTCAATAAGGACGGCGAACTGGACGTCATGAACGACCGCAACGTCGAGGCCATCGAGTTCGTCTCGGAACTCGTCTCCAACGGCATCGTGGACCCCGCCGCAGTCAGCTACACCACCGACAACATGTCCGCCCAGTGGAAGGACAAAAAGGCAGGCTTCGGCCTGTTCCAGGTCAATGTCCCGCAGCGCGTCGGCGACACCTCGGGAGACCTTCTTGTCGCGGACCCCATCACGGGTCCGCACGGGGACAAAGCCACAATTGTCTTCCCCAACAACATCATGATGTACACAAACACGCCGTCGCAGGCATCGTCCGAGGCCTTCCTGGTCGCCTACCTGGGGCAGTTGAAGCAGCTGTGGCAGCAGAAGCTGATGTCTGCCCTGCCTGTGTTCAAGTCCATCACCGAGCTCCCCGAGTTTGCCAACGACCCCAACAACGTCAAGATCGTCAAGGAATGGCAGCCCATCGCCAAGACGTTCGCCTCGCAGGGCAACACGCTCAACGCCAACCTTGCCGTGCTCGACGGCGGCCAGGCCCTCAACCAGTTCACGCAGACCATCCTCACGGGCAAGACCGACGCCAAGTCCGCACTGCAGACGTTCCAGTCCGGACTGCAATCCGTCCTGAAGAAGTAAGCGGACCTTCCATGGCATTGACCACAGCCCAGACCGGCCTGAGCCGGGCCCGCCGGGGCGTCGCCCCCGGCGGGCCCGGCAAGCCCGCAAACCGCAAGAGCAAACTCAGCTCGCAGACCCGCAAGACCTTTTTCTGGCTCCTGCTGCCCTCCGTCGTCCTGCTCGTCCTGATCCACGGCTACCCGCTCGTGTACGCCGGGGTGCAGGCCACGCATGACGGGTCCCTGATCGAGACCGGCGAATTCGTCGGCCTGGAAAACTTCGCCAACGTCCTGGCCTCCGACGCCTTCTGGAAGGCGGCCCGCTTCACGCTCCTGTTCACGATCGTGGGAGTCTTCGGCTCCTGGCTCCTCGGGCTGGGCCTGGCCCTGCTGCTGCGCACCAAGATCCCGGCCGGCGGACTCTTCAAGATCCTCCTGCTCCTGCCGTGGGTGGTCCCGATCGTGGTGTCCTCCACCGCCTGGAACTGGCTGGTGGGCACCCCGGACAGCCTGGTCCCGAGCATGTTCCGGAACCTCGGGCTGGGAACCCCGCTGTTCCTGGCGGATCCGACCCTTGCGGCCATCACCGTCATGGTGTTCAAGGTCTGGATCAGCTTCCCGTTCATGATGATGATGACCTCGGCGGCCCTGGCGTCCGTGGACACCACCGTCTACGAGGCCGCCAGCATGGACGGTGCCAGCCGCTGGCAGCAGTTCAGCCAGATCACGCTGCCCCTGATCGCCCGGTCCACGTACATCAGCTGGATCCTCATGACGATCTTCTGTGTGAACGACTTCCCCACCATCTACCTGCTCACCGGCGGCGGACCCGTGGACGCCACCACTTCCCTCGTGGTGTTGGCCTACCGGACCGTGTTCCAGGACTTCCAGACCGGACCCGGCGTCGCGATCGCCTTCCTTATGACAATTACCCTCGTGGTGGTCTCGGTCATGCTGTACCGCCAGATCCGAAAGTCGAGCGTCGAATAATGAGCGCAGTAGTCCATGCCCACCCCCAGTCCGGCCCTGTCCTCGGCGTCGCCGATACCGGCAAGCCCAACCGCTCCCTGTCCGACGCCGGCCTGCGCGGCCGCTGGTGGCGTTTCGCCCTGATCCTGGCCATCACCGCCGTCGTACTCGTTCCCATCATGGTCACGGTCGTACTCGCCTTCACCCCCGGGCCCACCAGCACAGCCTCCGGTTTCACGCTGGAGAACTTTGGCTCCGTGTTCTCCGAGACGCTCGCCTCGACCTGGCTGCAGAACAGCCTCATCACCACGCTCAGCACGGTGGTGGTCGCGGTGGCCGTCGCCGCCCCGGCAGGCTATGTCCTCTCCCGCGGCCGCAGCAAGGCAGTCTCCGGCTACTCGCTGCTCCTGTTCGTCATGCAGTCGCTGCCCATCATCACCTCGGTGGTGCCGCTGTTCATCCTGTTCGCCGGGATGGGCCTGGTGGACAACCTGATGGGCCTGACGATCATCTACGTCGGTTCGACCATGACCGTGGCCACCTGGATGATGGCCGCCTACTTCGATTCCATCCCCATCAGCCTGGAAGAAGCCTCCTGGATCGACGGTTGTTCGGTGTTCGGCAGCTTCACCAAGGTGGTGCTGCGGAACTCCCTCCCGGGCGTGCTCTCCACCGCGATCTTCGCCTTCCTGCTGGCCTGGAACGACTATCTGGTTGCCATCGTGTTCCTGCGCTCCACAGAAATCTTCACCCTGCCCATGGGCGTGCAGTCCTTCTTCCAGCAGAATCAGACTGACTGGACATCCGTCATGGCCCTGGCTGTGATCATGATGCTCCCGCCCATCATCGTCTTCGCCGCCCTGAACAAGTACTTCAGCGTCGGCGGCATCGGCGGATCCCTCGCCGGCCGCTAGGCACCGAACCCCGACCCCGACGCCGGCCGGCTGACCGCCGGTCCGCCCACCTCCTTGAGAACCACCGACTCCCCGCAAAGGAACGCAATGTCTTACTCAATCCAGCTGTACACCCTCCGCAACGCCCTCCAGGAAGACCTGCCCGGCACCATCAAGAAGGTCGCCGGGCTCGGCTTCACCCAGGTTGAGCCCTACAACTTCGTCGCCACGGCCGCTGAGCTCGGCGCCGCCCTGAAGGAAAACGGCCTGACCGCCCCGTCCGGCCACGCCCCGCTGCTGAGCCAGGACCAGGACGCAATCTTCGCCGCGGCCAAGGAACTGGGCATCACCACGGTGATCGACCCCTACCTCCCGGCCGAGCACTGGCAGTCCGCCGGGGACATCCAGGCCACCGCCGCGAAGCTCAACGCCGCCGCCAAGAAAGGCGCCGGGTACGGCATCCGCGTCGGCTACCACAACCACGCCTGGGAGCTGGAGTCCAGCATCGAGGGCCAGACCGCCCTGGAATACTTCGCCGGACTCCTGGACCCGGAACTGGTCCTGGAAGTGGACACCTACTGGGCAGCCGTCGGCGGCCAGGACCCGGTGCAGCTGCTGCAGCGCCTCGGCGACCGGGTGAAGTTCATCCACATCAAGGACGGCCCCGTCTCCACGGACACCAAGGCGCAGCAGCCCGCCGGGCAGGGCAAGATCGCGGTGTGGGACGTCATCGCCGCGGCGCAGTCCCTGGAAGTCGGCGTCGTGGAATTCGACGACTACTCCGGCGACATCTTCGACGGCATCGCCCAGAGCCTGAGCTACCTGCAGAGCGGTTCCGACAGCGCGCAGGGCGTGAACGCATGAGCGCCGCAGCGAACAGTGCAGCAGCGAACCGTGCCACCGGCCGCGGCCCGGTGGGCGTCGCGTTCATCGGCGCCGGCAACATCAGCAAGCAGTACCTGGACAACCTGACCGTCTTCCCCGACCTTAGGGTCCACGTGATCGCCGACCTCTTCGAGGAGGCCGCCGAGGCACGGGCCAAGGAATACGGCATCCCGGAGTGGGGCGCGGTGGACGCCGCCCTGAACCACCCCGACGTCGAAATCATCGTCAACCTGACCATCCCGGCCGCGCACGTGGAAGTGGCCACGGCCGCCGTCAATGCCGGCAAACACGTCTGGACGGAAAAGCCGTTCTCGCTGGACCGCGAATCGGGGCTGGGCCTGCTGAAAACGGCCGACGCCGCGGAGCTGCGGCTGGGCTGCGCCCCGGACACGTTCCTGGGCGCCGGGCTGCAGACTGCCCGGCGGCTGATCGAACGCGGCGACATCGGCACCCCGCTGACGGCCATGACCACGTTCCAGACGCCCGGGCCGGAATCGTGGCACCCCAACCCCGCGTTCCTCTTCCAGCACGGCGCCGGGCCGCTGTTCGACATGGGCCCGTACTACCTCACGGCCCTGGTGCAGACGTTCGGCTCCGTGCGCCGCGTGGCCGCGACCGGTTCCAAGGCCAAGGCGGTCCGGGTCATCGGTTCCGGGCCCAAGGCCGGCGAGGAATTCACGGTCGAGGTCCCCACTCACGTTTCCGCCATGGCCCAGTTCGAGTCCGGCGCGTCCTCCCACAGCGTGTTCAGCTTCGAGTCCCCGCGGCTGCGGATGGGCTTCGTGGAGATCACCGGGACCGAGGCCACCATCTCGCTGCCGGATCCGAACTACTTCGACGGCGACATCAGGCTCTGGCGCGCCGGCGACGAGGAGTGGACCGTCATTCCGGCCACCGGCCCCAGCCAGGGCCGCGGCATGGGCGTGCTGGACATGGCCCGCTCCATCCGCGCCGGCGTCCCGCACCGCGCCACCGGCAACCTCGCCTACCACGTCCTGGACACCATGGTCTCGATCTCCGAGTCGGTCGATTCCGGCACGTTCATCGATGTGGAAAGCTCCGCCCCCACCTCCGCAGCCCTCCCCGAGGACTGGGACCCCACCGCCTCCACACTCTAGGAACCAGCAATGAATTCCCAAGAAACCAGCCCCGGCCCTCCCCCTTTGGGTGTGGCCATGATCGGGTACGCGTTCATGGGCAAGGCCCACTCGAACGCCTGGCGGAATGTTGCCAGCTACTTCGATGTCCCGGCGTTCGAACGGCGCGTCCTGGTCGGCCGCGACCGGGACGGCGTCGCCGAGGCGGCCGCGAAGTACGGCTGGGCCGAGTCCGCCACGGACTGGCGTGCAGTGGTCGCCCGGGATGACATCCACATCGTCGATATCTGCGCGCCGGGGTTCATGCACGCGGAAATCGCCATCGCCGCGCTGGCCGCCGGCAAGCACGTCCTGGTCGAGAAGCCGCTGGCCAACACCCTGGCCGAGGCTGAGGCCATGGCGGAGGCGGCCCGGACCGCGCGGGAGGAAGGCGTGCAGTCCATGATCGGCTTCAACTACCGCCGGGTCCCGGCGCTGGCGCTGGCCCGGGAGCTGATCGCGGAGGGCCGGCTCGGCGCCGTCCGGCACGTCCGCGCGGCCTACCTGCAGGACTGGCTCGTGGACCCGGAGGCGCCCATGACCTGGCGGCTGAACAAGGAAACCGCCGGGTCCGGGGCGCTGGGCGACATCGCCAGCCATGCGATCGACCAGGTGTTGTTCCTCCTGGGCGAGCAGGTCACCGAGGTCTCCGGCCGACTGCACACCTTCACCCCGCGGCGCCCGGGCGCTGCCGGGCTCGAGGAGGTGACGGTCGACGACGCCGCCTGGGCCACGCTGACCCTCGCCTCCGGGGCCATCGCCTCCGTCGAGGTTTCCCGGGTGGCCACCGGGCGGAAGAACTCGCTCACGCTGGAGATCTATGGCGACAAGGGAGCCCTGCTGTTCGATCTGGAGGAGCTGAACGAGCTCGGCTTCCTGGACGCCACACTGCCGGTCCGCGAACAGGGCTTCCGCCGGATCCTGGTCAACGAACCCGAGCACCCCTACCTTGAAGCATGGTGGCCGCAGGGCCACGTGATCGGCTGGGAACACACGTTCACGCACGAGATCCGCGACTTCCTCGTCGCGGTGGGCACCGGAACCCAGCCTTCGCCGTCGTTCGAGGACGGACTGAACGTCCAGCGAATCCTCGCCGCCGTGGAGGAAAGCGCCGCAGCCAAGAGTTCGCTCATCCAGCTCGCCCCGTCCACCCAGCCCCCTACCGAAAGAGCCTGACATGCCCCGCCCGTACACCCTGTTCACCGGCCAGTGGGCCGACCTGCCCTTCGAGGAAGTCGCCCGCCTGGCCTCCGGCTGGGGCTACGACGGCCTGGAAATCGCGGTCTCCGGCGACCACCTGGACGCCTGGCGCTGGGACGAGCCCGGCTACGTCGAATCCAAGCTCGCCGTGCTGGAAAAGTACAACCTCAAGGTCTGGGCCATCTCCAACCACCTCAAGGGCCAGGCGGTGTGCGATGACCCGATCGACTTCCGGCACGAGGCCATCGTCGGGGCGCGCGTGTGGGGCGACGGCGAGCCGGAAGGCGTCCGCCAGCGCGCGGCCGAGGAAATGAAACACACCGCCCGGCTCGCCAGGGCCCTCGGCGTCGACACCGTGGTCGGGTTCACCGGATCCTCCATCTGGCAGTACGTCGCGATGTTCCCGCCCGTGCCGGAGAAGGTCATCGAGGCCGGCTACCAGGACTTCGCGGACCGCTGGAACCCCATCCTGGACGTCTTCGACGA